>CAHJXE010000267.1 GCA_903644085.1 Hyphomicrobiales bacterium | reverse complement strand
CGTCTCGCCGTCGGCCCCGGGCTGTCCCTCCGCGCGGGCTGGCAGCCTTCCTGCCCAAGCCGCGAGCCCGCCGGCCGCGAGCCCCAGCCCGACCAGGCGCCGGCTCGGATGATTGGCCTTGTGTGTCATGAAGCGATGAGGTCTCCGGCAGCTCGCGAGACACTATCGCGACGTCCGTCGTCAACCGGGCTGCGTGACGCGTCAGGGTTGCCCGTGCGATCGATGTGTGACAAGAGCCCCGCCCACCGCGGCGCGGCACGACGTGGCGTACGACGTGGTGCCTTGGCGGGCGTGGCGGAATTGGTAGACGCAGCAGATTTAGGTTCTGCCGCCGTAAGGTGTGGGGGTTCGAGTCCCTCCGCCCGCACCACCGAGCCGCGCAAGCGAAACAGGATGGTGAGAGCGCGCGCACGACGGAGCCACGTCGCACGGCGCAGACCCACCGTGATGGGACGACGACGATGCAGGTCACCGAGACGAGGTCCGAGGGACTGAGCCGCGAGTACAAGGTGTCGCTCGCCGCGACCGAGTTGCAGGCGCGGCTGACGAGCGAACTCGAGACGCTGAAGGGTCGCGTCAAGATCAACGGTTTCCGGCCCGGCAAGGTGCCGCTCGGCCACCTGCGCAAGCTCTACGGCCGCTCCGTGATGGCGGACGTCGTGCAGAACGCCGTAAACGAGGCGAACCGCAAGATCATCGAGGAGAACGGCCTCAAGCTCGCTCAAGAGCCCAAAATCGACATGCCGTCCGACCAGGCCGAGGTGGAGAAGGCGCTGGACGCCCGCGGCGACCTCGATTTCACCGTCGCGCTGGAGGTGCTGCCGACCTTCGAACTCGCCGACCTCTCGGGCATCTCGGTCAAGAAGCAGGTCGCGAGCGTCTCCGACGAGGACCTCGACACGGCGCTCAACCGCATGGCAAACCAGAACCGCGCCTTCGCGGACAAGGGCGAGGGAGCCGAGGCTGCGCAGGGCGACCGGGTCAAGGTCGATTTCGTGGGCCGGATCGACGGCGAGCCTTTCGAGGGCGGGACCGCGACCGACATCGATGTCGAGATCGGCGCGAACTCCTTCATCCCGGGCTTCGAGCCGCAGCTCGTCGGCATCAAGGCGGGCGAGACCCGCACCGTCAACGTGACCTTCCCGGAAAACTACGGCTCGGCCGAGCTCGCCGGCAAGCCGGCCGGATTCGAGGTCGTGGCGAAGGAGGTCCAGGCGGCCGGCGAGACGCAAGTCAACGAGGACTTGGCCAAGGCGTTCGGCATGGATTCGCTCGACGCGCTCAAGGATGCCGTCCGCGGCGCGATCGCGCGCGATTACGAGACGCAGTCGCGGCGCAAGCTGAAGAAGGAACTGCTCGACGCGCTCGACGGCAAGTACGCGTTCGACTTGCCGCAGGGCCTCGTCGAGCAGGAGTTCAATGCCGTGTGGAGCCAGGTCGAGGCGGACCTGAAGAACAACAACAAGACGTTCGCGGACGAGGACACGACCGAGGAGAAGGCGCGCGAGGAGTACCGGCGCATCGCCGAGCGTCGCGTGCGGCTCGGTCTCGTGCTTGCGCAAATCGGCGAGAACGCCGATATCAAGGTCACCGACGACGAGGTCGACCGCGCCCTCGTCGAGCGGGTTCGTCAATACCCGGGCCAGGAGCGGCAGGTCTGGGACTTCTACCAGAAGAACCCCGGGGCGAAGGCTGAGCTCCGGGCACCGATCTTCGAGGAGAAGACGGTCGATCACCTGCTCGGGCAGATCAACGTCGTCGAGGAACCGATCTCCCGCGAGGAGCTCTTCCGGGACGAGGACGAGGCGACCGGGACGGAGGAGACCGCTGCCGCTTGACGGTACGGGGCACGTCGAAGGCGCTGAACGCCATTCGGCGCGGTCCTGGAGCAAAGCGAGACGATGAGAGATCCGGTTGCCGTCTTCAACAACATGCTCGTACCCATGGTGGTCGAGCAGTCGAACCGCGGCGAGCGCGCCTTCGACATCTACTCACGCCTGCTGCGCGAACGCATCATCTTCCTGACTGGGCCGGTCGAGGACAACTCGGCGTCCCTCATCGTGGCGCAGCTCCTCTTCCTCGAGGCCGAGAACCCCAAGAAGGAGATATCCTTCTACATTAATTCGCCGGGCGGCGTCGTGACCTCAGGTCTCTCGATCTACGACACGATGCAGTTCATCCGCTGCCCCGTGGCGACGCTCTGCGTCGGGCAGGCGGCCTCGATGGGGTCGCTCCTGCTCTGCGCCGGCGAGAAGGACCACCGCTTCGCGCTCTCGAACGCCCGGATCATGGTGCATCAGCCTTCCGGCGGCTTCCAGGGCCAGGCGACCGACATCCTGATCCATGCGCGCGAGATCGAGGCCTTGAAGAAGCGCCTGAACGAGATCTACGTGAAGCATACCGGACAGGACTACGCCCGGATCGAGACCGCACTCGAGCGTGACAACTTCATGACGGCAGATGCCGCGCAGGAGTTCGGCATCGTGGATCAGGTCCTCGTGAAGCGACCCGAGGCAGGCGCCGCTGTCTGAGTCTCGCGAGACTGATCGCGCGTTTTGACGCGATTTGTTCCGGTTGATCCCGACGCGTCCGCGTGATTGCATCGGACCGGAAGCCGAACTGCATCGGCGTGACCGTGTCGCCTCTCGCGGCGCGGTGAATGGGCGGCTACGCTTTCTTAGTTCGCCGTTCCTTAACCTGAGATGTGATTCGCCGTCGTCTCGTCATGGCGGTGATCCGACTGGAGACCAACGATGAGCAAAGCCGGCGGCAACGACTCGAAGAGTACGCTCTACTGCTCGTTCTGCGGCAAGAGCCAGCATGAGGTCCGCAAGCTCATCGCGGGCCCCACCGTGTTTATCTGCGACGAATGCGTCGAGTTGTGCATGGACATCATTCGCGAGGAATCGAAATCCTCGCTGGTGCGTTCGCGTGATGGCGTGCCAACCCCCAAGGAGATCCGCCGCGTCCTGGACGACTACGTCATCGGGCAGGACCACGCGAAGAAGGTCCTCTCGGTCGCCGTCCACAACCATTACAAGCGCCTCGCCCACGCGACGAAGCACAACGATGTCGAATTGGCGAAGTCGAACATCATGCTGATCGGGCCGACGGGCTCGGGCAAGACGCTGCTCGCCCAGACGCTCGCCCGCATCCTCGACGTGCCGTTCACGATGGCGGACGCCACGACCCTGACCGAGGCCGGCTATGTCGGCGAGGACGTCGAGAACATCATCCTTAAGCTGCTCCAGGCGTCGGATTACAACGTCGAGCGGGCGCAGCGCGGCATCGTGTACATCGACGAGATCGACAAGATCTCGCGCAAGTCCGACAACCCGTCGATCACCCGCGACGTGTCGGGCGAGGGCGTGCAGCAGGCGCTCCTCAAGATCATGGAGGGCACGGTCGCGAGCGTGCCACCGCAGGGTGGACGCAAGCACCCGCAGCAGGAGTTCCTGCAGGTCGACACGACGAACATCCTGTTCATCTGCGGCGGCGCCTTCGCGGGACTGGAGCGCATCATCTCGGCGCGCGGCAAGGGCACGTCGATCGGGTTCGGGGCGTCCGTCTCGGCGCCGGACGACCGGCGCACCGGCGAGGTGTTCCGCGAGGTCGAGCCGGAGGACCTCCTGAAGTTCGGGCTTATCCCCGAGTTCGTCGGCCGGCTGCCCGTGCTGGCGACGCTCGAGGACCTCGACGAGACGGCACTCAAGCGCATCCTCCAGGAGCCGAAGAACGCGCTGGTCAAGCAGTACCAGCGCCTGTTCGAGATGGAGGACGTCCACCTGACCTTCCAGGAGGAGGCCTTGTCGGTCGTCGCCCGCAAGGCGATCGAGCGCAAGACCGGCGCGCGCGGCCTACGCTCCATCCTGGAGAGCATCCTGCTCGAGACGATGTACGACTTGCCTGGTCTCGATTCCGTCGAGCAGGTCGTGATCGGCCCCGAGGTCGTGGAGGGCAAGACGCGCCCGCTCTTCATCCACTCCGACCGCGCCCAGCAAGAGCCTGCCAGCGTGGCGTGATGCCCAAGGGCTGATGTCCACCGCGGCCGGTTCCTTCGCTTGAAAGCGGATCGGCCGGCCGCCATCTTACCCATGCGCCACGGCGCGCATGCTCATCTGTCGAGGTGCGTGCCTGCGTACCGGTCGCGACCGGCTCGGAAGTCGGTCTGAGCGTTCCGGTTTCTCGTCCCGATGCCCGCTCGTTCGAGGGGTGGAACGGACGTCCTCCAGAGGACCCATCCTGATGTCAGATCAGAAGACCCGCCAGCCCGTCGAGCCTGGCCGCGTGGACAGTTACCCGGTGCTGCCGTTGCGCGACATCGTGGTGTTCCCGCACATGATCGTCCCGCTCTTCGTCGGCCGCGAGAAGTCGATCCGCGCGCTCGAAGAGGTGGTGAAGGGCGATCGCCACATCCTGCTCGCCACCCAGATGAACGCGACCGACGACGATCCGGCGGCGGACGCCATCTACGACGTCGGCACGCTGGCCTCCGTGCTCCAGCTTCTCAAGTTGCCGGACGGCACCGTGAAGGTGCTGGTCGAGGGATCGAGCCGCGCCAAGGTGCGCCACTACACCCGCACTGACAGCTACTACGAGGCCGAGGCTGAGGCGCTCGGCGACGCACCCGGCGACCTCGTCGAGTCCGAGGCGCTCGCGCGCTCGGTCGTCTCTGAGTTCGAGAACTACGTGAAGCTGAACAAGAAGGTCTCCCCCGAGGTCGTCTCGGCGGTGACCCAGATCGAGGATCCCTCGAAGCTCGCCGACCAGATCGCCTCGCACCTCGCGGTGAAGATCTCCGACAAGCAGGAGGTCCTGGCGACCCCGACCGTCGCGCAGCGCCTGGAGAAGGTGCTGGGCCTCATGGAGAGCGAGATCTCCGTGCTCCAGGTGGAGAAGCGCATCCGCACGCGCGTCAAGCGCCAGATGGAGAAGACGCAGCGCGAGTACTACCTGAACGAGCAGATGAA
>CAHJXE010000266.1 GCA_903644085.1 Hyphomicrobiales bacterium | reverse complement strand
GTCGTAGAGCGTGTTGTAGAAGAGAAGCCCCGAGGCGGCGATCGGCGAGGAATGGGGCACGAGCGCCACCTCGCCCAGCCGCCGCGCGCCCTCGTCGGTGTCGATCATCCGGGTCAGCACCTCCTGGCCGGTGCGCGAGTTCGCCTCGACCACTCGGCCCTCCTCGAACCGCACGCGGATTTCCTCGATGACCGTGCCCTGGTGCGCCAGCGGCTTCGTGGAGGTGACCGTGCCGCTGACGCGCAGCTTGTGGGGCGTCGTGAACACCTCCTCGGTCGGGATGTTCGCGTTGCACACGACGCCGTTCCCGGCCGTCGTTGCCCCGCCATGCCACTCGTGCTCGTCCGCGAGCCCGACCGTGAGGTCGGTCCCTGGCCCGGTGAAGCGCAGCGACGCGAAGCGACGCGCGTTCAGCATCTCGGTCCTGCGCCGAAGTTCGGCGTTGTGCTCCGCCCAGGCCGCCACGGGGTCGGAACGGTCGATACGGGAGGCCGCGAAGATTGCGTCCCACAGCTTCGCGACCGCGACCTCGTCCGACTCGCCCGGGAACACCGCCCGCGCCCAGGCGGGTGTGGCGGCCGAGACGATCGTCCAATTGATCGCGAACCCGGCGATGAGCTCCAGCGCCGGCAGGTAGGCCTTCGAGCGGGCGCGGTTCGCGCGCGCCACCCGGTCCGGGTCCTGGCCCGCGAGGAGGGAGGGATCGTCCCCCGCGATGGCGAGCCGCGCCGCGTTGCCGCGGAACGCCGCCGCCATGCCCTCGTAGAGCCAGGCGGACGCTTGGTCGAAGGCGGCGTCCGGCGCGTGCGTGTAGCGCATCAGGCTCGCGAGCTCGTCGGTGTAGAGCGTGGTCACCACCGAGGCGCCCGCCCGGTAGGCTTGCTCCGTGATGGCGCGCGCGAGCGGCACGGCGTCGAGGGGCGCCGTCATGACGAGTTCCTGGCCGGGCACGAGGCCGAGCCCGACCCGGACCGCGACGGCAGCCAGCTTGTCGAGGCGCCCGGCCGTATCGGCCGTCATCTGGAGGTTCTGGACATTCATCTAGGAGTTATCCTGGGTCAGGCTGGCTCGACGCGGTGGACGTCGTCGCGGGTGCGGGCGTGTCGCAGACGCCCGCGGCGCAGCAGGTAGTTCACGTGCGCCAAGACCTCGCTGAACGCGAAGCCGGTCTGGTGCGCGTCGAGCTTTCGGGTGAACACGAACGGCACGAGCTCGGCGGCCGAGCGCGGCTCGGCGCGGCACGCCTCGACGATCGCGCCGCAGCGTTCCTCGTGATGCTGGATCATGGCGTCGATCCGGCGGTGCAGCCCGAAGAAGGGCAGGTCGTGGCCAGGCAGGACCAGCACGTCGTCCGGCACCTGCGCCTTCACGGCGCGCAGCGAGCGCAGGAAGATGCCGAGCGGGTCGCCGTCGGGGTCGCGCGGGAACACGCTGACGTTCGGCGAGATGCGCGCCAGCACCTGGTCGGCCGAGACGAACAGCTTGTCGGCGGCGGCGTAGAGCATGATCTGCTCCGGCGCGTGTCCGCCGCCTGTCAGCACCTCGAAGGAGCGGGAACCCAGCGTCACCCGCTCGCCCGCGATGATCCGTCGGAACGTCTTCGGCAGGCCCGCCACCATGCGCAGGTAGTCGTGGCCGCGCCCCATCACGGCGTCGGTCGTCTCGCCGTCGAGCCCGTGGTCGACGTAGAACTGGCGATAGGGCTCCGTCTCCAGCGCCTCGGGTTCGAGATGGACGACGAGCGCGGTCAGGTACTCGGCCTCGCTCATCTCCAGCGTGAGCCCGTGACGCTGGGCGAGCCAGTTCGCGAGCCCGACATGGTCCGGGTGGCAATGGGTCACGATGAGGCGTGTCGGCGGTCGGCCCGCCAGCGGCCCGTCCATGAGCTTCGCCCAGGCGCTGCGGCTCGGCAGGTCGTCGAGCCCGGTATCGAGGATCGCCCAGCCCTCGCCGTCCTCGATCAGGTAGATGTTGACGTGGTCGAGCCGGAACGGCAACGGCAGGCGCGCCCAGAGCAGGCCCGGCGCGATCTCGATCGTCTGGCCGGGGCCTGGCGGCGCGGCGAACGGATGCACGAGATCGAGGTCGGGGGGCGTCGCCATCGGGATCTTTCGCGTTCCGAGACGGAACGTGCCCCTGCGGCGTAGCGCGGCTGCCGCCATGCCTCAAGGCTGGCCGGACGCCTTCGGGCGTCTGCACGCGTTCGAAACCGACGCTCGCGGACCAGGGGGCTTTGACAACGCCCTCGCGTTCGCTATCGCACGCTATGCCCGTCCTCCAGACCTCATCCCCAGCTGATTCGCGGCCATCCGGCGATCTCGTCGCCCTGTCGGAGGTCGCGGCCGCCTTGCGGGAAACCATCCGCCGCAAGCTCCGCTACGCGGTCGGACGTGAGGTCTCGTCCGCGCGCGATCACGACTGGTTCGTCGCGACCGCGCTGACGGCGCGCGACCAGATCATCGACCGATGGCTCGATTCGCTCGCCCGCGCGACCTCGCCCGAGGCCGGCCGCAAGAACGTCTATTACTTCTCGCTCGAGTTCCTGATCGGGCGCCTCCTCTTCGACGCGCTGACCAACCTCGGCCTGAAGGACGACGTCGAGGCGGCCCTGCGCTCGCTCGGAGTCGAACTCGACGATCTGCGCGTTGCTGAAGCGGACGCGGCGCTCGGCAACGGCGGGCTCGGACGCCTCGCGGCCTGCTTCATGGAGAGCATGGCGTCGCTGGACCTGCCGGCCTACGGCTACGGCATCCGCTACGATTACGGGCTGTTCCGGCAGGTCATCACGGATGGCTGGCAGCACGAGATCCCGGAGGACTGGCTCTCGCTCGGCAACCCGTGGGAGTTCGAGAGGCCCGACATCTCCTACCCGGTCACTTTCGGGGGCGACACGGAGATGCGCGGCGCGCCGGACGGCACGATCACCTATCACTGGCACCCGGCAGAGACGGTGACCGCGCTCGCCTACGACACGCCGGTCGTGGGCTGGCGGGGGCGGCGCATCAACACGTTGCGGCTCTGGTCGGCGCGCGGCGCGGACCCGCTGAAGCTCGACACGTTCAACACCGGCGACTACGTGGGCGCGATGGCGGACCGCGCGCGGGTCGAGGCGATCTCGCGCGTGCTCTACCCGAGCGACGCGAACGCGGCCGGGCAGGAGCTGCGGCTGCGGCAGGAGTACTTCTTCACCTCCGCGTCGCTGCAGGACCTGCTGCGCCGCCATCGCGAGCGGCACGGCGACCTCGCGAAGCTGCCCGATTTTGCGGCGATCCAGCTCAACGACACCCACCCGGCGATCGCGGTCGCGGAGCTGATGCGGCTCCTCGTCGACGTGCACGGCATGCGCTGGGAGGATGCCTGGCGCACGACCCGCGGCACGCTGAACTACACCAACCACACCCTCCTGCCGGAGGCGCTGGAGAGTTGGCCGACCGAGCTGATGCAGCGGCTTCTGCCGCGCCACATGCAGATCATCTACCTCATCAACAGCGTGCATCTGGAGGAGCTGAAGACGGACGGCGTGATCTCGCCCGAGCTCGTCAGACAGGTGTCCCTGATCGACGAGGAACGTGGGCGGCGGGTCCGCATGGGGCACCTCGCGTTCCTGGGCTCGCACAAGGTGAACGGCGTCTCGGCGCTTCACACCGAGCTGATGCGCCAGACCGTGTTCCGCGACCTGCACGCGCTCCACCCAGACCGCATCGTCAACAAGACGAACGGCGTGACCTTCCGGCGCTGGCTCCAGCAGGCGAACCCGGAGCTGACGAAGCTGCTGGTCGAGTCGGTCGGCGCCCGCGTGCTCGACGATCCGGACGCGCTGACCTCGCTCGCCACCTTCGCGGACGACGCGGCGTTCCGCGACCGGCTGGCGGCGATCCGGCGCGACAACAAAGTGCGGCTCGCCGCCGAGATCGAGCGGCGGCTCGGCATCAAGGTCGACCCGGACGCGATGTTCGACGTGCAGATCAAGCGCATCCACGAGTACAAGCGACAGCTTCTCAACATCCTGGAGGCGGCAGCGCTCTACGAGGCGATCAAGGCCGAGCCGAACCGCGACTTCGCGCCCCGCGTGAAGATCTTCGCCGGCAAGGCGGCGTCGAGCTACGTGCAGGCGAAGCTCATCATCAAGCTCGCCTACGATCTCGCGGCGAAAGTGAACGGTGATCCCGCGATGGCGGGGCGGCTCGCGATCGCGTTCATGCCGAATTACAACGTGAGCTTGGCCGAGATGATCATCCCGGCGGCCGACCTCTCCGAGCAGATCTCGACGGCCGGCATGGAGGCGTCGGGCACGGGCAACATGAAGCTCGCGCTGAACGGCGCGCTGACGATCGGCACGCTCGACGGCGCCAATGTCGAGCTGCGCGACCATGTCGGGGCGGAGAACATCGCGATCTTCGGCCTGACCACGCCCGAGGTCGCGGCGCGACGCGCCGACCCGGACCACGCGCGCCACGCCATCGCGGCCTCGCCCCGTCTGAGGCGCGTGCTCGACGGGCTGGAGTCGGGCTCCCTCTCACCCGACGACACGTCGCGGTTCGCGGGGCTGGTGGCGGGCCTGCGCGACCACGACCATTTTCTTGTGACGGACGATTTCGACGCCTACTGGGACGCGCAGCGCGGGCTCGACACGCTCTGGGCCGAACCCGAATCCTGGTGGCGCAAGAGCATCGCGAACATCGCGAATGTCGGCTGGTTCTCCTCCGACCGTACGATCCGCGAATACGCGGCCGACATCTGGCGCGCTCCTCTGTCGTAACGCGCTCGTGAGCCGTGCCTGACGGGCCCATTCAGCTCCCTTTAAGCGTGTCCGGCGTAGGGTGGCGGAGTCGAGTTTGAGGCCTTTCCCATGAAGATCATCGTCGGTCTCGCCGCAGCAGCGCTGGTGGCGAGCGTTACTCTCCAGCCCGCCGCCGCGCGGGACGGCTGGTCGCCGGGTGCGGCCGCCGCGGTCGGCGTGCTCGGCGGTCTCGCGGC
>CAHJXE010000265.1 GCA_903644085.1 Hyphomicrobiales bacterium | reverse complement strand
GGCCGGCGGTCCGGATGGCGACCGGGCCGAGGCCGCGCTCGCGGCGATCGGCGACGCCATCGCGGCCGCCTGAGCGCGATGGCGCGGGAGACGCTGACCGACGAGGCGCGAAAACCCGCGCTCCGCCGCCGCGTCTTCGAGGCTCTCGACCAGAGCTCGACGGAATCGGTCTCGCGGATCGTCGATCTCACCCTGATCGGCCTCGTGGTGGTCAACGTGATGGCCACGATCCTGGAGAGCGTGCCCCGCCTGTCCGAGCGCTACGACGCGTTGTTCTCCGCGGTCGAGATCGTCTCCGTCGCGATCTTCACGCTGGAATACATGGCCCGGTGTTGGACCGCGCCGGAGCATGCGCTGCTCGGCCGCCTGCCGCCCTGGCGGGCGCGGATCGCCTTTGCGCTGCGGCCGTCCTCGCTCGTCGACCTCGTGTCGATCGCGCCGATCTACCTGTCGCTCCTCACGGAGGCCGACTTCCGCTCGCTCCTCGTGCTGCGTCTCCTGCGCTTCTTCAAGCTCGCGCGCTACTCGCCCGGCCTCGCGAGCCTGCTCGACGCGCTGGCGGCCGAGCGTCGCGCGCTCATGGCCTGCGGGGTCATCCTGTTCGGCACGGTGCTGGTCGCGGCCTCCGCCATGCGCTTCGCCGAGCAGGACATGCAGCCCGAGAAGTTCGGCACGATCCCGGACGCGATGTATTGGGCCTTCGTGACGCTCGCGACGGTCGGCTACGGCGACGTCGTGCCCGTGACGCCGCTCGGCAAGCTCATCGCGTCGCTCACCGCAGTCGTGGGGATCGGGATGCTGGCGCTCCCGGTCGGCATCCTGGCCTCCACCTTCGCGGACGAGATCCGTCGCCGCGATTTCGTCGTCACCATGACGATGGTCGCCAAGGTGCCGCTCTTCGTCGATCTCGATGCCGGGGAGGTGGCGGGCATCATGCGCTACCTCAACGCGCGGACCTACGAGCCCGGCCAGACGATCGTGCGCAAGGGCGATCCGGCTGACGCGATGTTCTTCGTCAACTCGGGCAACGTGGAGGTCGAGGTCGAGCCGCAGCCCGTGCAGCTCGGCGCGGGCGACGTGTTCGGCGAGATGGGGCTCCTCGCCGGGCGACCTCGCAACGCCACCGTCAATGCGATTTCGCAGGCGCGCTTGCTCGTATTGGAGGCGCGCGACCTGAAGCACATCATGGCGCACACCCCGCGCATGGCCGAGCGCATCCAGGCGATCGCCGAGGAGCGGCAGGCGTCGGCCCCGGACGATGCGGAGGACGGTGATGCATCGTAGAGGCCGCCCCTGCTACACGACCCCGAGCGGCAGATGCGGCCCCGGCGCCAACTCGACCCGGATCGGGTCGCCGGCCTGGACGTCGCCGCCCGCCAGCACGATCGCCATCACGCCGGCCTTGCGGATGAGCGCGCCGTCGGGCGCGCGGTCGAGCGTCGCCTTCATGAGCCCGGGCCGGAAGCGGTCGAGCTGGAGGCAGGGATTGCGCAGGCCCGTCACCTCGACGATTGCCGTCCCGCCGAGCGCGAGCCGCGTCCCGGTCGCGAGCCCCAGGAGGTCGATCCCGCGCGTCGTGACGTTCTCGCCGAGATCGCCCGGCCCGATCTCGTAATTCTGGTCGGCCAACTCCTCGAACAGCTCGGCGTGGATCAGGTGCACCTGCCGCAGGTTCGGCTGGCTCGGGTCGCGCGCGACCCGCGAGCGGTGCTTCACGGTCGCGCCCGCGTGCCCGTCGCCCGCGACGCCCAGACCCGTCACGAGACGGATCGCGAGTTGTACCTGTTTCGAGAAGTGGTGACCCGCCCGCGACGCGACGGCGGTGACGATGGCGGCTGCCGCATTGTCCGCCGTGGTCTCGCCCGTCATGGCGACGATCCCTGTCTAGTCCGCATCAGGCAGATCAGGCCGACATCACCAAGCCATCGACCACCACGGTCCGGGTCCGCTCGAAGTCGCGCCTGTAGAGATCAATGGCGGAATTTTCCTCGAAGGCTCGCGCGTACCAGTATCGCGCGGCGTAGAGGTCGCCGAGGCCCTCGTAACAGCTGCCGATGGCATGGCCGAGCGAACCCCCGTCCAGCGACGCATCACCCTCAGCCATGTGAAGGTAGATGGCGATCGCCGTCCCGAATTTGCCCTCACGAGCGCACCGGTCCGCGACGCCCTGCAGCGAGTTGAAATCCATCGCTCACCTCAAGAGAACATGAAGGTTGACGTAGTCTGCGCTCGTCCGTGGAACGTTGGCGGTTTCCAAGTTGATGTGCGGCCCGGATCGTCCGAACTCGCCGAGCGCGAGATCGAAACGAACGGCGTTCCCGTTCGGTCCGATCCATTGCGAAGCTCCTCGTCTCGTCGGCACGAAACGGGGCCGGCCGCCCAAGAAGCTTTCCAGTCCGGCGACGATCGCCTCGATGTCGGCCGGAGGCACGTCGCCGTCTCGGCGCCCGCCTCCGGATGGTCTTGGTCGCGCCGCTCAGGCCGCCATGGCGGCCTTCAGGTTCTCGTCCACCTTGTCGAGGAAGCCCATCGTCGAGAGCCACTTCTGGTCGGCCCCGACGAGGAGCGCGAGGTCCTTCGTCATGGAGCCCGACTCGACGGTGTCGACGCAGACCGTCTCCAGCGTCGAGGCGAACTTCGCGAGCTCGTCGTTGCCGTCGAGCTTGGCGCGGTGGGAGAGGCCGCGCGTCCAGGCGAAGATCGACGCGATGGAGTTCGTGGAAGTCTCCTTGCCGCGCTGGTGCTCGCGGTAGTGGCGCGTCACCGTGCCGTGCGCGGCCTCGGACTCGACGATCTGGCCGTCCGGCGTCAGCAGCACGGACGTCATGAGGCCGAGCGACCCGAAGCCCTGCGCCACGATGTCGGATTGGACGTCGCCGTCGTAGTTCTTGCACGCCCACACGTAGCCGCCCGACCACTTCAGCGCCGACGCCACCATGTCGTCGATCAGGCGATGCTCGTAGGTGATGCCCAGCGTCTTGAATTTCGACGCGAACTCGGCCTCGAACACCTCCTCGAACAGGTCCTTGAAGCGCCCGTCATAGGCCTTGAGGATCGTGTTCTTGGTGGAGAGATAGACCGGGTACTTGCGCGCGAGCCCGTAGTTCAGGGAGGCGCGGGCGAAGTCGCGGATCGAGTCGTCGAGATTGTACATCGCCATCGCGACGCCGGAGCCCGGGAACTTGAACACCTCCTTCTCGATCACCTGGCCGTCGTCGCCCTCGAACTTGATCGTCATCCGGCCCTTGCCCGGCACCTTGAAGTCGGTCGCCCGGTACTGGTCGCCGTAGGCGTGGCGGCCGACCACGATCGGCTGCGTCCAGCCGGGCACGAGGCGCGGCACATTCTTGCAGATGATCGGCTCGCGGAAGATTACGCCCCCTAAGATGTTCCGGATCGTGCCGTTCGGCGACTTCCACATCTCCTTCAGCTTGAACTCGGCGACGCGCGCCTCGTCCGGCGTGATGGTCGCGCATTTCACCCCGACGCCGTGCTTCTTGATGGCGTTGGCCGAATCGACCGTCACCTGGTCGTTCGTGGCGTCCCGATGCTCCACCCCGAGGTCGTAATATTCGAGGTCGACGTCGAGATAGGGGTGGATCAGCTTGTCCTTGATCGCCTGCCAGATGATCCGGGTCATCTCGTCGCCGTCGAGCTCGACGACGGGGTTCGCCACCTTGATCTTCGCCATGTGTCTCACCTGAAGGGGTCGGGATCTGTCTGAACGGCCAAGTACCGGGGTGGGTTCTGGCCGACGATGCGGGGCGGTCATAGCGCGGGCGAAGGGAGGCGGGAAGGTGTTGCGTCGCGCGACGATCTCCGTGTGAAGGCGGCGGATCGAAGACACCTTAGTCTAGGTCCGGCCTATGTTGGACCGTATGCGCCCTGCTGGGAGAAGCGGCCGCTATACCCCTTCTCAGGGATGCCTGTCGTCTGCTCGAAGATGAGTTGGCAGATCGGCATGCCGACCCTGAGCCGAATCGGGAGTTTTCCGAGGTTGATCACCTCGAGTTGGATGGGACGGCTGAAGCCGGAATGGATCGTCGGGGCGGTGAGATGGACGAGAAGTCCGAGTCTCGCGAGAGAGCTTTTGCCTTCGACTCTCGCGGCGATCCGGGCTTCCGTCTTCAGATTGATACGCTCTCGGGTCCAGGCCAGGATCAGATGGTTCGGGTGAAGATCGTAGCCGTTCGGGCCGACCTGCTCCGGTTCGGTCAGCGTCTCGATTGCCTGACTGATGTTGAAGCCATCGGAGAAGGGGTCGAGATACTGCCCTACGGACGCGTTCGGCGGTCGATAGATCCGGAACGATGCGTCGAGCGTCAGATCAAGCGCTGTCGACGAATATGCTGACGGCTCGGGCTCGGGCTGGATCCCGATCAGTCCACGTTCGATCCATATCCTGATCTCACGATCCGTGAGTATCACGTCCAGGCCTCTCGATGACGTCCTCCCGCTTGACCCATACCCGCCATGAGCCGCGAGCTGTCTCACTAGGCAACTCAACCAAGTGGTGCCCTTGAGAACTGTCAACGGGAAAACCGATCCGAACGAATTTATCCTCCTGAATTTCATCCGGAAAAACAGAAAGCTGTTCCGGTCCAGTCTTCGTGGCAACCTCGACGACGGTTTCAGAGGGGTGCATTCCACCCCCCACCTTCTTCACGCGAAGTAAGTTCATCAGAAGCGCCTTTCGATGCCGCGCGAGACTCGTTAACCAACCGTTTACGTCAGGTTAACGGTGCTCTGGAGTCCCCACGCTCGGCATTCTCTCTCGATCGTGGTATGTTCTCTTTTTGTTCTATATGAAGCTTATTGTGTCAACACGTCTGACCCCTCCCGTCCTCATCCTGGTCGAGCCTCAGCTACCGGAGAATATCGGCATGGCGGCGCGCGCCATGGCGAATTTCGGGTTGACCGAAATGCGGCTCGTGTCGCCGCGCGACGGTTGGCCCAATCCGGCGGCGCGCGGGCCGGCGGCGGG
>CAHJXE010000264.1 GCA_903644085.1 Hyphomicrobiales bacterium | reverse complement strand
GGCTACTTCGACACGGGCGACGTCGGCACGCTGGACGAGCACGGCTACATGCGCATCACGGACCGCTCGAAGGACGTCATCAAGTCCGGCGGCGAGTGGATCTCCTCGATCGACCTCGAGAACCTCGCGATCGGCCACCCGCACGTGGCGGAGGCGGCCGTCATCGGGGTCGCTCACCCGAAATGGGACGAGCGCCCGCTCCTCATCGTGGTGGCGAAGCCCGGCACCACGCCCGAGAAGGCGGACGTGCTCGACTACCTGCGGCCCCGCATCGCCAAGTGGTGGATGCCCGACGACGTCGTGATGGTGGACGAGATCCCCCATACCGCGACGGGCAAGATCCTCAAGACGGCGCTCCGCGAGCAGTTCAGGGATTACCGCCTGCCGACCGGTTGAGGTCAGCCCGCCCGATACGCCCCCTCCAGCCGCGGCGGGCCGTCCGTCGCGGCAATTCCGCGCGCCACCATGTCCTCGAGATGCGCGAAGACGGAGAGCGCGGCCGCGCCCGCGAGCGCGGGCGCGAGCCCGGCGTAGATGGCCGCCACGATCGCCGGGATGTCGCGGTCTCCCGCCTTCAGCCGGTTCAGGATCGAAGCCTCGCGCTGCCGGCGGTGGTGGATGAGGGCGCGCACGAAACGCTGCGGCTCCCGCACCGGCCCGCCGTGGCCCGGCCAGTAGATCGCCTCGTCGCGGCCGCGCAGTTTGTCGAGCGAGGCCATGAAGTCGCTCATCGATCCGTCCGGCGGCGCGACGATCGTGGTCGACCACGCCATCACGTGGTCGCCCGAGAACAGGGTGCGTTCCTCGGGCAGCGCGAAGGCGAGGTGGTTCGCCGTGTGGCCGGGCGTCGCGAGGGCGCAGAGCGTCCAGCCCGGCCCCGAGACGGTGTCGCCCTCCGCCAGCTCATGGTCCGGCACATGCGCCACGTCGCCCGAGCCCTCCATCGCGCTCGTCTCGCCGAGGCCGAGTTCGCGCGAGCGCCTGTGGGGCGAGCAGCCGACGATCGGCGCGCCGGTCGCGAACTTCAGCGCCCGCGCGGCCGGCGAGTGATCGCGGTGCGTGTGAGTGACGACGATATGCGTGACGCACTCGCCGCGCACGGCGTCGAGCAGCGCCGCGACGTGCGCGGGGTCGTCCGGTCCCGGGTCGATCACCGCGACCTCACCTTCGCCCACGATGTAGCTGCACGTGCCCGTGAAGGTGAACGGGCCGCCGTTGCGGGCCACGAGCCGGCGCACGAGCGGGCTCAGCCGCTCGGAGGCGTCCGCCGGAGCCTGAAAAGCGCGGTCGAAGGTCAGGTCGTCGCCGGAATCGGTGCTCATGAGGTTGTTTGCCTTGGGATCGTCAACGCGTCTTCGGGGCTTTCAGGCGCAGCACGCGTTCGGCGATGCGCTTGCGCGTCGCGGCCGGCAGGTCGATCGAGACGAGCCGCCACTGCAGGCGGCTCAGCCGGAATTGGAGCCGCACCTGCTCCTCGGCCGCGCGGTCGGGCGGCAGGGCGAAATAGACGTTGCGGAACCCGCGCCAGCGCGACGCCGCAAGGAAGCGCATTAGACGCTCCAGCACCGAGGCCCGTCCCGGCCCGTCCTCGCCCGCGGGCGTCTCGCGCAGCAGGTCGACCACGCCGCGCGCCGAGAGCAGCGGCTCGAGAAGCGGGTCGGCCGCGACCGCGATCGTGCCGGCCGCGATCTGCACGTCCGCCGAGCTCAGCGCGTCCCCGATCTCGCCCGCGCCGAGGCCTTCGCTCAGGAACTGCTTCGCGAACGAGAGCCGGAGCGCGTGAAAGTTCACGCGGGCCGCGGCCGCCAGCACGTCGCCGCGCCGGACATCCGCCGCGAAGCTCGCGGCCGTCCAGTAGGGCGACACGACATAGGTGAGCCAGGCGAGAGCGATCACCGCGAGAGCTCCGATCAGCCAGCGCATCGGGCGCTCATGTCTCCATTGTCGGCATCGAGGTCCGCTCTCGACTTGCCCCGGAGCGGCCCGTGTCGCATGTCACGTGCCTGTTCGCATACCCTCCGATGATCAAGTGCGGAAGACCGATCGCATGAGCCCCAAGGCCCTCCTCACGCGGCTTCGGATCGATCCCTACATCGTGGCGATCGTCGGGATGGTGGTGCTCGCCTCCCTGCTGCCGGCGCGGGGCGTCGCGGCCGAGGCCGTCTCGACGATCACGATGGTGGCGATCGGTCTCCTGTTCTTCCTGTACGGCGCGCGGCTGCCGCGCGAGGCGGTGGTGGCCGGGATCACGAACTGGCGGCTGCAACTCCTCGTGTTCCTGTTCACCTTCGTGCTGTTCCCGGCGCTCGGGCTTGCGGCCCGCTACGCCGCGGAGCCCTGGCTCGGGGCCCCGCTCGCGAACGGGCTCCTCTTCCTCACGCTGCTGCCCTCGACCGTGCAGTCCTCCATCGCCTTCACGTCGATCGCGCGGGGCAACGTCGCGGCCGCGATCTGCAGCGCGTCCTTCTCGAACCTCGTCGGCATCGTGATCACGCCGCTCCTGGTCGGGTTGTTCATGAGCGCGCATGGCGGGTTCTCGACGGACGCGATCCGGGACATCGCGGTCCAGCTTTTCCTGCCGTTCCTCGCCGGCCAGGTCGTGAGGCCCTGGGTCGCGCCCTGGATCAACCGGCACAAGGAGCTGACCGGCTACGTCGACCGCGGGTCGATCCTGCTCGTCGTCTACTCGGCGTTCAGCGAGGGCGTGAATGCCGGCCTGTGGAGCCAAGTCGATCTTTCGACGCTTGGGCTCATGGTGGCGGCGGATCTCGTGCTGCTCGCGATCGTGCTCGTCATCTCGACCATCGTCAGCCGCGGCCTCGGCTTCCCGAAAGAGGACGAGATCGTCATCGTGTTCTGCGGCTCGAAGAAGAGCCTGGCGAGCGGGCTGCCGATGGCGAACATCCTGTTCGCCGGGCAGGCGGTCGGGCTCATCGTGCTGCCGCTGCTGCTGTTCCATCAGGTGCAGCTCATGGCCTGCGCGGCGCTGGCCCGGCGCTACGGCGCGCGGGTCGAACCGCCCGTGGATCTCGGCGCGACGGCCGTCACGCCGATCCAGGCTGGATGAGCGCGCGGGTCTAACCCCTCGCGCGCAGGCGCGTCCGGCCCGCGTCGAGCACGGCCCGGATCGCCCCGATGATCCTGTCCTGCGTCTCGGCGTCGAGATAGGGGTGCATCGGCAGCGAGATCACCTCGTCCGCGAGGCGATCGGTCACCTGCAGGCCGTTGCCGGCGACGGGAAAATCCTTGTACGCGCTCTGCCGGTGCATGGGTTTCGCGTAGTAGATCGCGGTCGGGATGCCCTGCGCCTTCAGCGAGGCCGAGAGTTCCGCCCGCCGCTCGGGCGCGACCCGGATCGTGTACTGCGCCCACACGGAGGTGCAGCCGGGCGCGATCTCCGGCACCGTCGCGAGGTCGCCCAAGCCCGCCGCGTAGCGCGCCGCGACCGCGTTGCGGGCCGCGATCTCGTCGGCGAAGATGGTGAGCTTCTGGAGGAGCACCGCCGCCTGGATCGTGTCGAGCCGGCCCGTGAGCCCGATACCGGTATGGTCCGACCTGTCGGGGCCGAGCCCGTGGAAACGCAAGCTGCGGAGCGTCGCGTCGAGCGCGTCGTCGTCCGTGAGGATCGCCCCGCCGTCGCCGTAGCAGCCGAGGGGCTTCGCGGGAAAGAAGCTGGTCGTGGTGGCGAGGCCGAACGTGCCGAGGCGTGCGCCCTTGTGAGCGGCCCCGAAGCTCTGGGCGGCGTCGCAGAGCATCCAGAGCCCGTGCGCCGCGCAGAACGGCGTCAGCGCGTCGTAATCCGCCGGATGGCCGAACAGGTCGACCGCGATCATCCCGACCGGCTTCAGCCCGCGCTCGCGTGCCGTGCGCAGGGCGGCGTCCAGGCCCGCGGGATCGAGGTTGAACCTCCGCTCCTCGACATCCGCGAAGACGGGCGTCGCGCCGAGCCGAACGACGACCTCCGCGGTCGCCGTGTACGTGAAACTCGGGCAGACGACCGCGTCGCCCGGGCCGACGCCCTTCGCCATCATGACGAGCGCCAGCGCGTCCGTGCCGTCGCTGCACGTGATCGCGTGTTTCGCCCCGCAGAAGGCCGCGAGCTCCGCCTCGAGCTGAGCCACCTCCGGGCCCAGGATGTAGGCCCCGTGATCGACGACGCGCAGGATCGCCGTGTCGATCGCGGCACCGAGGCGGCGGCGTTGCGCGCCGAGGTCGATGAAGGGCAGCGGCGCGAGATCGGGCTTGGTGTCGGTCATGGTCCCTCTTCTAGGCGGTGGTACTGGACACGTCATGCCTTCACGATATGCGCGGCCGTCACCCCGGCCCGTGCGCAGGCGTTGCGCGTATCGACGACGAGCTTCGCCGAGGCCGTGAGCGCGGCGGTATCGACCTCGTCGTGGTCGGTCGCGATCAGCACGGCGTCGAACGCCGCGACCGCCTCGGGCGTGAGCGCGGTCGAGCGGCGTCCGGCGAGCGCGCCGTGCTCGCGGGTCGGCGGGATCACCGGGATGTAGGGGTCGTGGTAGGAGACCCGCGCGCCGCGATCCTCGATCATCTCGATCAGCCGGAGCGAGGGGCTCTCCCGCAGGTCGTCGACATTCGCCTTGTAGGCGAGCCCGACGAGCAGGATCTCCGCGCCGTTCAGCCCGCGCCGCGCCTGCGCGTCGAGCGCGATCGCGAGGCGCTCGACCACGTAGCGCGGCATGGCGCGGTTCACCTCCCCGGCGAGCTCGATGAAGCGCGTGTCGATGTCGTACTCGCGCGCCTTCCAGGTGAGGTAGAACGGGTCGACCGGGATGCAGTGCCCGCCGATGCCGGGGCCGGGATAGAACGGCATGAAGCCGAACGGCTTGGTGCGCGCGGCCTCGATCACCTCCCAGATGTCGATTCCCATCGCGCCGTAGACGATCTTCAGCTCGTTCACGAGCGCGATGTTGACCGCGCGGAAGATGTTCTCGGTCAGCTTCACGGCCTCGGCGGTCGCGGGCGAGGAGACCGGCAC
>CAHJXE010000263.1 GCA_903644085.1 Hyphomicrobiales bacterium | reverse complement strand
CAGGCCCGCGACGAGCCGCGTGCCGGCCTGGCGCAGGTCACGGTGCAGCACGGCCTCGGTGTCCGGCCTGCCGGCCTCCTCCTGCACCTCCACGATCCCGCGGACCGCCAGCAGCCCGTCGAGCGAGGCCGGCGCGATGCTCGAGGGAAGAGAGATCGCGCCGACGGCCTCGACGAGCGCCGCCAGAGCGTCACGATTGATCGAGACCCGTGGGGCGAATTCGGCCCGCGACAGGGTCAGGCTGAGCTGGCACTGACCGCGAGAGAGGGCGCCGAGAATCTCGCGGCGCAGCTCGTCGCCGATCCCGTCGAAGCCGCCCGGCACGCGCACCCTCACCTCGAGGTTGCGGCCGTTCACGCTTTTCAGCTCCCACGCCCAGTGGTGGCCACCGCTCGTCCCGGCCTCGCGGGCGAAGCCGGTCATGGAGCTGATCGTCATGGTGTGCGGGTGGAGACGGGCCTGGGCCGGGACGTCACGGGACGGGCGCGTCGGTCGCCGGCGCTTGAGCCGCCTTCTCGGAGCGCACCCGGGCGCGACGCGTCTGTGCCTCGGGCTTCGAGGACGCCTCCTGCTTCGAGGACGCCTCCCGCTTCGGGGACGCCTCCCGCTTCGGAGACGCATCGCGCCTCGGAGCCGACGCCGTCATCGTGGGCGTGCCGAAGCTCGGGACGCTCTTCGGCGAATTCAGATCCCAAGCCTGGTTCTGCAAAGGGTCCTTCGGCGTCCCCTCCGAGGCGTCGAAGGCGCGCGGGCCGCCCCTGCTGGGCGAGGGCGAGGCGGCGAGCCCGTCATCGGGCGCGTAGGCTGAGGCCGATCGCGGAAGCGTCGGGTCGGAGCTGACCTCGGTGCGCGTGTCGGGGGTGATCGGCGGGTCGGCGCGATCGACCGGTGGCGTCCCGGGCGCGGTGATGTCGCGCGCCCTCTCGATCGCGCGCAAGCGCGCGACGTTGCGCAGGTGCTGGTCGTACGTTTCCGAGAAGGCGTGGCCGCCGGTGCCGTCGGCCACGAAGTAGAGGTCCTTCGTCTTCGTGGGGGAGGACGCCGCCTCCAGTGCGGCGCGGCCGGGATTCGCGATCGGCCCGGGCGGCAGGCCCTCGATCACGTAGGTGTTGTAGGGGGTTGCGCGCTCGATCTCGGGGCGCGTGATCCCGCGTCCGAGCGTCCCCTTGCCGCCCACGATCCCGTACACGATGGTCGGGTCGGATTGCAGCTTCATGCGCCGCGACAGCCGGTTGACGAACACGCTCGCGACGCGCGGGCGCTCGGTGCCGATCCCGGTCTCCTTCTCGACGATCGATGCCAGGATGACGAGTTCCTGCGGCGTCTTGATGCCGAGATCGGGCGCGCGCCGGCTCCAGGCCTGCGCGAGCGCCTGACGTTGTGCGGCCTGCATCAGGCTGATGATCTGCTGGCGGGCCGTCCCGCGCTCGACCTTGTAGGTGTCCGGCAGCAATGTTCCCTCGCGCGGCACCTCGTTGACGTCGCCGACCAGAACGTCGCTGTCGCGCAGGCGCTGGACGATCTGCTCGCTCGTCAGGCCCTCGGGCATCGTGATGCTGTGAAGGATAGCCTTGCCCTGGATGAGCGTGTCGATCGCGTCCTCGACGTCGGTATGCGCCCGGAACAGGAACTCGCCCGCCTTCAGCTGCCCGCGTCGCCGATTCAGGAGCGCGTAAGCCTCGAAGAGCTGGGGCGAGTCGATCACGCCTTCACGGGTCAGGAGCTCGGTCACCTCCGGGGTGCTGGCTCCTTTCGGGATCATCACGACCTTGTCGTCGGCGAGCGGCCCGGGTGCGCCGACCTCGCGCTCCAGCGCGAGCAGCCCGAACATGGCGGCGCCTCCCACCACGACGCCGAAGGTGAGAACCCCGCTCAGCATGGACAACAGGCCACCTCGGGGCTTCCTGACCCGCGGCGGGGGCGGCGGCGGTGCGCTCGGCTTCAGCGTGTCGCTCGGGCTCTTCGGCGAGAAGCGGGCCGACGCGGCAGGGATTGCCGGGACGTCGGGCACGGGCGTGGGCTGTTTGCGGGACCTGCCGAACATGGATCTACTTCGAATGCGTCCCGCGCCGCCTGTCGAGAGGCTGAACGCGGGTATCGCCGCAATATGGCGAAAAGGCGTGGAGAACCCGCATCACCCGACCCGGCTGAAGATCAGCGAGGCGTTCGTCCCGCCGAAGCCGAACGAGTTCGACAGGACGACGTCGACGGGGCGCTTCTTCGCGACGAGCGGCACGAGATCGATCGCGGTCTCGACCGACGGCCGGTCGAGGTTGAGCGTCGGCGGCGCGATCCCGTCGCGGATCGCCAGGACGGAGAAGATCGCCTCGACGGCGCCCGCCGCGCCGAGCAGGTGCCCGATGGCGGATTTCGTGGACGACATCGCGAGACCCTCCGCGCTCTCGCCGACCAGGCGCTCCACGGCCTTCAGCTCGATCTCGTCGCCGAGCTGCGTCGAGGTGCCGTGCGCGTTGATGTAGTCGAGGTCGGACGCCTTGAGGCCGGCCCGATTCAACGCCGAGCGCATGCAGCGATAGGCGCCGTCGCCGTCGTCGGCCGGCGAGGTGATGTGGTAGGCGTCGCCCGACATGCCGTAGCCGACGAGTTCGGCGTAGATCCGGGCGCCGCGCGCGCGCGCGTGCTCGTACTCCTCCAGCACGACGACGCCCGCGCCCTCGGCCATCACGAAGCCGTCGCGGTCGCGGTCATAAGGGCGCGAGGCCCGCACCGGATCCTCGTTGAATCCCGTCGAGAGCGCCCGGCACGCCGCGAACCCCGCGAACGCGAGGCGGTTCACCGGCGATTCCGTGCCGCCCGCCAGCATGACGTCCGCGTCCCCCAGCGCGATCAGGCGTCCCGCGTCGCCGATCGCGTGCGCGCCGGTCGAGCAGGCCGTGACGACCGCGTGATTCGGGCCCTTCAGCCCGAACGCGATCGACACGAAGCCGGACGCGAGATTGATGAGGCGGCCGGGGATGAAGAAGGGCGAGATGCGCCGAGGCCCCTTCTCCCGCAAGGTCACCGAGGCCTCGTAGATGCCCCCGATGCCCCCGATGCCGGAGCCGATCATGACGCCCGTCGTGACCTGGTCGTCGTAGCTTGTCGGGCGCCAGCCCGAATCGTCCAGAGCCTGCTTCGCGGCCGCCATCGCATAGACGATGAACGGATCGACCTTGCGCTGCTCCTTGGGATCCATCCACTGGTCGGGATGGAACGTTCCATCCGTCCCGTCGCCGCGCGGGATCGTGCAGGCGATCCGGCAGGCGAGGTCCCGGACTTCGAACGTGTCGACGATCCGGGCGCCGCTCTCCCCGGCGATGAGGCGCGTCCATGTCGCGTCCACGCCGCATCCCAGCGGGGTCACCATGCCGAGGCCGGTGACGACCACACGCCTCATCGTCGCCCCCGCGAGCACCCCGACCGCCGAACGCGCCTCTCAGGCCGCGTTCTTCTCCAGGAACTTGATCGCGTCGCCGACGGTCACGATCGTCTCGGCCGCGTCGTCCGGGATCTCGACGTTGAACTCTTCCTCGAACGCCATGACGAGCTCGACCGTATCGAGGCTGTCGGCGCCGAGGTCATCGATGAAGTTCGCGTTGTCGGTCACCTTGTCGGCTTCGACGCCCAGGTGTTCGACAACAATCTTCTTCACCCGATCTGCAATGTCGCTCATCAACAATCCCCGTGTAAGGTCGCCTGCTCACCGATGTCGGTGGTGGTCGTCCGGATATGAGGGCCGGAACCGCCCATCATGGCGGGCCGTGCAAAGCCCGTATTTCGTAGCCGGTCAAGTCCCGCGCCCGGCACACGCCCACAAACATGGCGTTCGGAATCGGTCGAAGTCCGGCATGCGGCCTCAGACCATCGCCATGCCGCCGTTCACGTGCAGCGTCGCGCCCGTCACGTAGGCCGCCTCGTCCGACGCCAGGTAGACGCACGCGGCCGCGATCTCCGTCCCGAGGCCGAGGCGGCGCATCGGGATCGTTCCGAGGATCGCGTCGCGCTGGCCCGCGTTCAGCGCGTCCGTCATGGGCGAACCGATGAATCCCGGCGCGATGCAGTTGACCGTGATCGACCGGCTCGCGACCTCGGCGGCCAGCGCCTTCGTCAGCCCGACGAGCCCCGCTTTCGAGGCCGCGTAGTTGACCTGGCCGGCATTGCCGGTCGTGCCCACCACCGACCCGACATTGACGATGCGGCCGTGGCGGCGGCGCATCATGCCCTTCACGGCGGCCCGTGCGAGCCGGAACGCCGCCGTGAGGTTGACCGCCAGGACCGCGTCCCAATCCTCGTCCTTCATCCTCAGGACGAGCCCGTCGCGGGTGATCCCGGCATTGTTCACCAGGATGTCGAGCCCGCCCATCGCGGCCTCGGCGGCCGGCACCAGCGCCTCGACATCCTCCTTGGCGGAGAGGTTCGATTCGAGGACGTGGACGCGCTGCCCGAGGTCCGACGCGATCGCGTCGAGCGCCTCGCGACGCGTGCCGGAGAGCGTCACGGTCGCGCCCTGGGCATGGAGGGCGCGCGCGACCGCGCCGCCGATCCCGCCCGACGCGCCCGTGACGAGCGCCTTGCGATCGGTCAGGTCGAACATGATGCTGTTCAGGCTCCGAGCAGCGGACGCACCGCGTCGAGATCCGAGGGCTGGCCGAACGCCGCGCCCTTCGCCGAGACGGCGATGCGCCGGACGAGGCCGGTCAGGACCTTGCCGGCCCCGACCTCGATGAATGTGTCGACCCCGTCTGCCGCCATGCGGTCGACGCTCTCGCGCCAGCGCACGGTCGCGGTCACCTGGCTGACGAGACCGTCCCGGATCGCCTCCGGGTCGGACACCGGCGCCGCCCCGACATTCGCCACGATGGGGATGGAGGGCCGCAGCAATCCGGCGTCCGCCAGCGCGGCCCGCATCGCGGTCGCGGCCGGCTCCATCAGCGCACAGTGGAAAGGGGCCGAGACCGCCAGCATGACCGCGCGCCGCGCGCCGCGGCCTTGCGCGATCGTCACGGCCCGCG
>CAHJXE010000262.1 GCA_903644085.1 Hyphomicrobiales bacterium | reverse complement strand
AGGCCGGGCCACCGTGTCCTCGAGGTCGGCACCGGGTCCGGCTACGTGGCGGCGCTGCTGGCGCGGCTGGGCGGCGAGGTCCACGCGGTCGAGCGCCACCCGGTGCTGGCGGAAGGCGCGCTCGGACGGCTCACCGCGGCCGGCTTCTCCGGCACGATCGAGCTGTTCTGCGGCGACGGCCTCGGGGGCGGCTCGCCGGACCTTCGCTACGACCGCATCCTCCTTAACGGCGCGGTCGAGGCGATCGGGCCGGCCTTGACCTCGCGGCTGAGCGCTCAGGGCCGCCTCGTCGGGGCGATCTCGTCGCACGACCTCGCGCGTCTCGTGACGATCTCGCGCGACCTCGCGGGCGACCTCGTGCGCGAGGTCGCGCAACCTTTGCGGATCTCGCGCCTCACGGCCTGATTCCGTTCACAAATGACGGGGTCCCGCAACGGAATCGTAACCTGAATCCGGCTTTAATCCGCCTGTGAGTTCGCGTGCTGTGCGGGTGTTGTGATGCGGTGTCGTCGGGTGGCCGAGTTGTTGCGGGCGGTGTCGCGATTCGCGATCGTCGGCGTCGTCGGCGGTGTCGCCGGAGCGTGCAGCTCGGACACGTTGCGGTTCACCGAGAACCCGTTCGCGAACCCCTACTCGGCCCAGAGGACGGCCACAGCCGGCCGAACGCCCGACCCGTCGATGACCGGCAGCCTGGGCGCTCCGGGCGGTGTCGCGACGGCGAATGGCGCCGCGATGCCGAGCTCCCGGGTCACGTCCTCACCGCTGGCGCCGGTCGGCGCGAGTTCGTCCGCCCCGCATCTGGTCGATGCGCCTTCCGTCACGACCCCGATGCCGCACGAGAGCTACGCGTCGAGCACGGGCGGCCCCGGCTGGTCGGCCACGGGCGGCACGGCCGTCACCGTGTCCCCGGGCGATTCGCTTTCCGCGATCTCGAACCGCTACGGCGTCCCCCCGGCGGCCATCCTGTCCGCGAACGGCATCGCGGCCGGGCAGGTCGCGCCGGGCCGGCGGCTCATCATCCCGATCTACAACGCGAGCGGCCCCAACGTGGTGGCGCGCGCGCCGAAGCCCGCGCCCCAACCTGTCCCCGAGGTCGCCCGCGCGACGCCTCAGCCGGTCGCTCACGTTGCGGCGGCACCCACGAAGGCGCCGATGCGCATCATCGAGGCGCGCAAAGCCGTGATCGAGCCGAAGACGACCGCTTCGGTGGACACCAAGACGCATCCCCGGCCCGGCCGTCCGGCCATGCTGGCGAAGAGCGAGGCCGCGCCTGTCAAACCCGCGGCGCCCAAGATCGCGGCGACCAAGATCGCGGCGCCCAAGGTCGCGGTCGCCAGGGTCGCGGCGCCCAAGGTCGCGGCGCCCAAGGTCGTGGCCGCTAACGTCGCGGTCGCGAAGCCGGCGCAGCCGGAGCCCGTCCGCAAGGTCGCGAAGGTCGAGGCGGCGCCGGTCGCGCTCCCTGCCAAGCCCATCAAGGTCGCGCAGCCCGCGAAACCCGCCAAGCCCGAGCCGCAGCGCGTCGCGGCGCTCGCCCCGGCGAAGACCGTGCAGCCCGAGCCCGTCTCCGCTCCCAAAGAGCCCGAATCGACCGGTGCGCTGCCCGCGCAGCCCACCGTGGCGAAAGCGGAATTCCGATGGCCGGCCCGCGGCCGCGTCATCTCCGGCTTCGGCGGTACCGGCACGAACGAGGGCATCAACATCTCGGTGCCGGACGGTCCCCCCGTGAAGGCCGCGGAGGCCGGCACGGTCGCCTACGCGGGCAGCGAGGTGAAGGGCTACGGCAACCTCGTGCTCATCCGCCACGAGAACGGCTACGTGTCGGCCTACGCGCATAACGGCGACCTCGACGTGAAGCGCGGCCAGAAGGTGGCGCGCGGACAGGTGATCGCCAAGTCCGGCCAGTCGGGCAACGTGACCTCGCCGCAGCTCCACTTCGAGATCCGCAAGGGCGCGACCCCGATCGACCCGATGCCCTATCTCGCGAGCAACTGAGCCTCGGGGTCGAGCCGCCGCCCCCGGCGGCCCGCCAGGTCCTGGATGAACTGCCAGGCGGTACGGCCCGAGCGCGAACCCCGCGTCGTCGCCCATTCGAGCGCGCCCGCCCGCACCGCGTCCCGGTCGTCCGCGAGCCCGTATCGGTCGGCGTAGCCGAACACCATCTCCAGGTACTCGTCCTGGCTGCACTTGTGGAAGCCGAGCCACAGCCCGAAGCGATCGGAGAGCGAGACCTTCTCCTCGACGGCTTCACCCGGATTGATCGCCGTCCCGCGCTCGTTCTCCGCCATGTCGCGCTGGAGGAGGTGGCGACGGTTCGAGGTCGCGTAGAACAGGACGTTCTCCGGCCGCCCCTCGATGCCGCCCTCCAGCACCGCCTTCAGCGACTTGTAGGAGGCGTCGTCGCCGTCGAAGGAGAGGTCGTCGCAGAACACCACGAAGCGGTGCGGCTCGGCGCGCAGCAGGCCCATGAGGTCGGGCAGCGTCTCGATGTCCTCGCGGTGGATCTCGACGAGCTTGAGCGGGGTCGGCGGACGCTCCGCGCCCCCGTTGACCGCGCCGTGCACCGCTTTCACCAGCGACGACTTGCCCATGCCGCGCGCGCCCCAGAGAAGCGCGTTGTTGGCCGGCAGCCCGCGCGCGAAGCGCAACGTGTTCTCGGCAAGCTGGTCGCGCAGGCGGTCGATCCCGCGCAGCAACGCGATCTCGACGCGGTTGACGCGGGCCACGGGGGAGAGCGTGCCGGTCGTGGCCTGCCACACGAAGGCGTCCGCGCACTCGAAGTCGGGCGCGGGCGGGCGCGGCCCGGCGATGCGGTCGAGCGCGTCCGCGACGCGTGCGAGCAGCGTTACGAGATCCGGGTCGGGCGGAGCAATCATGCGAGCCACGGACGATGAGGGCCGACGCCGGGCCTCGGCGGCGAGGCGCTCTTAGCGTGCCCGGTCGAGATCGCCCAGCGCGTCCACGTGGCACGCGACACGCCAGCATCCCGCAGCGCAGCACACGAGCCTCGCTCTTCACGCATGCGTGAGCGTTAGTTAACGGTTGCTAAACAGCTTACATGCGCCAAGCGCATACCTGACCAACAAAGATGTCTGTTTCGTTAGCGTCATGGCTCAATTATATGCAGTGCAACACGGGAGAGGCGCTCCGGCCCCACCGTTCGTTTTTTGGAAGTCGCTATGTTCACGTCCTTCATTCTTGCCAAGGTCAAGGCCTACCTCAAGTATCGTGAGACGCTGCGCGAGCTGTCGCGCCTGTCGGATCGCGAGCTCGAGGATATCGGTGTCGCGCGCTATCAGATCGACGACATCGCGCGAGTCGCTCACGCCTGAGCTTGATCGGTCCACAAGCTCCAGCGTGTCGAACGCCCGCCCTCGTGGCGGGCGTTTTCATGTCTGGATCACGCTCTCCGTACCGTCATTCCCGGCCGGAGGCGGCGTCAGCCGCCGGAGGGGAAGGAACCCACACGTCGCTTGGAGCGTCGGGATGAAGGCTGGATCCCTTCCCGGCTGCTGCGCGGCCGCCGGGAATGACGGTGTGAGAGCGCCCATTGTACGCCGCCCGCGCGATCCGCTAATCCTCGCGGCATGACGCACGCACCCATCCACGTCGTCGGCGGCGGGCTCGCCGGCTCGGAGGCCGCCTGGCAGATCGCGGAAGCCGGCCATCCGGTCGTCCTGCACGAGATGCGCCCGGTGCGCGGCACGGACGCGCATCATGGGGATCGTCTGGCCGAGCTCGTCTGCTCCAACTCGTTCCGCTCCGACGACGCGCTCCTGAACGCCGTCGGGCTGCTCCACCAGGAGATGCGCCGCCTCGATTCGCTCATACTGCGGGAGGCGGACCGGCATCAGGTGCCGGCGGGCGGCGCGCTCGCGGTCGACCGTGACGGCTTCGCGGCCGCCGTCACGGCGGCGATCGAGGCGCATCCGAACATCACGGTCCAGCGCGACGAGGTCGCGGGCTTGCCGCCCGACGCGTGGGGGCCGACGATCGTCGCGACCGGGCCGCTGACCTCGCCCGCCCTCGCGGAGGCGCTGCGGTGCGAGACCGGCGAAACGGAGCTCGCCTTCTTCGACGCCATCGCGCCCATCGTGCATCGCGATTCGATCGACCTCGGCACCGCCTGGTTCCAGTCGCGCTACGACAAGGCGGGGCCGGGCGGCACCGGGGCCGACTACCTGAACTGCCCCCTCGATCGCGATCAGTACGACGCCTTCATCGACGCGCTGATCGCCGGCGAGAAAACCTCCTTCAAGGAGTGGGAGGCCTCGACCCCCTATTTCGACGGCTGCCTGCCGGTGGAGGTCATGGCCGAGCGCGGCCGCGAGACGCTGCGCTGGGGACCCTGCAAGCCGGTCGGGCTCACGAACCCGCACGACCCGACGGTGAAGCCCTACGCGATCGTGCAGTTGCGCCAGGACAACGCGCTCGGCACGCTGTTCAACATGGTGGGCTTCCAGACCAAGCTGAAACACGCCGAGCAGACGCGGGTGTTCCGCACCATCCCGGGCCTGGAGGGCGCCGAGTTTGCGCGGCTCGGCGGCCTGCACCGCAACACCTACCTCAACTCGCCGAAGCTGCTCGACGCGACGCTGCGGCTGCGCTCGCGCCCGTCGCTCCGCTTCGCGGGACAGATCACGGGCTGCGAGGGCTACGTGGAGAGCGCCGCGATCGGCCTCATGGCGGGGCGATTTGCGGCGGCCGAGCGCGAGGGACGCACCCCCGAGCCGCTGCCGCAGACGACCGCGATCGGCGCGCTGATCGCGCATATCACGGGCGGGCACCTCGTGGCGGACGAGGTGAGCGAGGAGCCGGCGGACGCCGGAAAGCCGCGCTCCTTCCAGCCGATGAACGTCAATTTCGGCCTGTTCCCGCCGCTGACCCAGGCGCCGAAAGCGGCGGACGGCAGGCGCCTGCGCGGGACAGACAAGGCGCAGGCGAGGAAGCGCGCCTTCACGGACCGGGCGCGGGCGGACCTGTCGGCGTGGCTCGGCGAGGCTCCGATGCAGGCCGCCGCCG
>CAHJXE010000261.1 GCA_903644085.1 Hyphomicrobiales bacterium | reverse complement strand
CCCGGCACTCCGGCCAGGGCACGACACCCGCGACCGGCCGGGCCGTCGCACTCTCCTCGACGACTCCCGCACCGGCGGATTCCGTTCCCCTGCAGGTCGCGGCCGCGCCCGTCTCGCCGCCCCGCCTGCCGGGGCTCGGGGCACCCGGGCTGTCCACGCCCGAGCGGCGGCCGAGCTACGCCGACCTCTTCGCCGGGACTGACGCGGAGCGCGAGCAGCGCTGCCTCGCGGAGGTCGTGTATTTCGAGGCGCGCAGCGAGCCGGAGGAGGGCCGCGCGGCGGTCGCCCAGGTCGTCCTCAACCGCGCCCGCAGCGGGCTCTACCCATCCAGCGTGTGCGGCGTCGTGTACCAGAACCGTAACCGGCACCTCGCCTGCCAGTTCACCTTCGCGTGCGAGGGCAAGGCGCTGCGCATCACCGAACCCGACGCGTGGGAGGCCGCGAAGCGCATCGCGCGCGACGTCAGCGAGGGCCGCACTTACCTGGCCGACGTCGGCGGATCGACCCACTACCACGCCGATTACGTGACGCCGTACTGGGCGCGCCGCCTGAAGAAGATGGACGTGATCGGCCGCCACATCTTCTACCAGCTCAAGCCCGGGCAGACGTGAAGGCGGCGCTCAGGCGGCCCTCAGCCCGACGCTCGGCAGGAGATCGGCCTGGAGCGCGTGACCGAAGGGCAGCTTGAAGACGGGGCTGCCCGCCTCGTCAACGACGTCCATGCGCCAATGCCGACGGCATAAGCCCCGAACGTCACCGTCGGCGAGAAGCAGGCGGATGTCCTTCTCCGCCTCCCGCCTCGCCGTCTCGGGGCCGTCCAGTTCGGACCCGTCCATATCGATCGTGACGCCGTGCCCGTCCGTCACGTTGAAAAAATACCGCATCGGCCAACTTGTCCGTTCCAGGACATCACAGAGCCGTGATCCGCGATCGACGGATAGAGCCGAAATCGCACACTTCGCGCGTCCGTTCGGAACCCGACCATCGGGATGGTCGGAGCCGAGTCGCGCGTACGCGCTGCCCGATCCGTCTCGTCGAGCCACACCGCGCTGTGACGTATTCGCAACGTGCCGTGGACGGCGGGCATGTTAATCAGCCTTAGTTTCGGCGCGAAACTGCAGGACGACGAGCCGCTATGAGACGACCGGGCCTCGCATTGGCGGCGGCGGCGCTGTGCCTCGCGGCCGGCCCCGCCGGCGCCCAGAACTTCTTCGAGCGGCTGTTCGGCATCACGCCGTCGCGCCCCGCGCCGCCGCCGGTCCTCTACCCGAGCGTACCGCCGTCGGATTCCCTGCCTCAGGAGGAGGCGCCTCGGCGCACCGCGCCCGCGCCCGTTCAGGCGCGGGCCGCCTCCATCCGGGCGCCCTCCGACGACAGCGTGATCGGGCGCGACCTGAAGCAGAACGGCTCCAACGGCCTCCTGCGGATCGAGCGCACGGGGCGGGGCGACCTCAAGGCGCGGCTCGTCCTCGCGGGCCGGCGTGCGGCGCAATCCGTCGAGACCTGCACGGTGGAGCTCGGCGGGCGCGAGGGCGTCACGCTGATCTCGCAGGGACGCCCCGACGGCACGAGCCGCTACCAGGTGCAGGACCCGACCTGCCCGCTGCAGCTCGACTTCCTCGACGAGGCGGTGCTGGTGAAGGGGCCTGCCGACATCTGCGTGTTCCAGGCGGCCTCCTGCCAGAGCGACCCGAGCGGCGTGTGGGGGCCGGAACCGGCGCAGCTCCTCGGACGGGTGAAGGATTATGAATCGCAGCGCGCCTCCGCGGACCGGATCGTGCGCGACAACTACAAGGTCATGACCCAGCGCGCCCGTCCCGAGGGCGTACGCCCGATCGTGGCCGAGCAGGCGGCCTTCTCGGCCGATCGCGAGATGATGTGCCAGAACTACGCGCGCGAGGGCACGACGAGCTTCTGCAACGCCAAGTTCACCGAGGCGCGCGCGCTCGCGCTCGCGACGCGGCTCGGCGTCACGACGACCGCCTCGACCGGGTCCTCGGAGCCGCGCTCGCGCCGCCGCTCCAACGATCCCTACAGCCTGCCCTCCTCGGACGAGTTGATGCAGAAGCCCTCGGACGACGACTAGCCCGCGACGCGGCCTGTCTCCCAGCCGAGCATCGCCTGCTTGCGGGTGAGGCCCCAGTGGTAGCCGGTGAGCCCGCCCGACCGGCCGATGACGCGGTGGCAGGGCACCACGAACGAGATCGGATTCCTGCCGACCGCCGCCCCGACGGCGCGCGCAGCGGTCGGACGCCCGATGCCGCTCGCGATCGCCGAGTAGGTGGAGGCGGAGCCCAGCGGAATTCGCAGGAGCGCCTTCCAGACACGGACCTCGAAATCGGTGCCGATCATCACGACGCGCAGGGGCGTGTCGGGGCTCCAGCGCGAGGGCTCGAAGATGCGCTGCGCGAGCGGCTGCGTGCCCGGCCCGTCCTCGATGAGGCCGGCGCGGGGCCAGCGCCGCCGCATGTCGGCCAAGGCCGCCGCGCGGTCGCCCCCGTCCACGAAGCCGAGCCCCGCGAGACCCCGCCCCGTCGCGACCAGGATCGCCTCGCCGAAAGGCGAGGGATGGTAGCCGTAGGTGAGGTCGAGGCCCGCCCCGCCCGCTTTATATTCGCCAGGGCTCATCGCCTCGTGCGCCACGAAGAGGTCGTGCAGGCGTCCGGGCCCCGACAATCCGACCTCGAGCGTCGCGTCGAGCACGCTGGCCGATGAGGCGAGCAGCCCCTTCGCGTAGTCGAGCGTCAGGGCAGCCAAGAAGGCCTTGGGGGTGAGGCCGCACCAGCGCCGAAACAGGTGATGCACGTGGGTCGTGGACAGCCCGACATGCTCCGCGATCACGTCGAGCGAAGGCTGGTCGCGCCAGTTCTGCGAGATGAACGCGATGATGTGCCGGATACGCTCGTAATCGCCGACCGCGGCCGCCTCCCCGGGTCCGCGCGCCGCGGTGCCGGTGATGTCCTCCACGAGGTCGAGCATGATGTCCTCCGTCCAGACCCCCGGCTTACGAAGATCTGGACGGACGCGACACCCGTTTCCTGCGACGTTTACCCCGGGAGCGCGGCCGCCTGGAGCAGCGCACGCACCAGCGTCTGGCGGCCGAGCGGCACCTTGTAGGTGTTGTGCTCGCGCGTGTCCGCGTCCGCGAAGGCCGCGTGGGCGGCCGCCGTCGCGCTCGCCTCGTCGAGCGTCCGGCCGTTGAGCGCGGCCTCCGCCTCGTGCGAGCGCCAGGGTACCGTCGCGACGCCGCCCAGCGCGATGCGACAGCCGCGCACGACGTCGCCGTCGAGATCGAGCGCGACGGCGGCCGACGCGACCGCGAAGGCATAGGATTCCCGGTCGCGGATCTTGAGGTAGAGCGACCGCTTCGCCCAAGGCCGTGCCGGGACGGTGATGAACGTGATGAGCTCGCCGGGCTTGAGCACCGTCTCGATCTCGGGCGTGCCGCCGGGCCGGCGGTGCAGTTCCGCGAAGGGGATCGTGCGCGCGCCGTCCGGCCCGATCGTCTCGACGCTGGCCTCCAGGGCGATCAGGCTCTGGGCGAAGTCGCCCGGGTAGCTCGCGATGCAGTCTCCGCTCGTGCCGAGCACCGCGTGGAGGCGGTTCATCCCGCCCATCGCGGCGCAGCCGGAGCCGGGCTCGCGCTTGTTGCAGGCGGTCCAGCTCGTATCGCGGAAGTAGCTGCAACGCGTCCGCTGGAGCATGTTGCCGCCCAGCGTCGCCACGTTGCGCAACTGCTGGCTCGCCGCGAGCTGGAGCGACTGGGCGATCACGGGATAGTCCCGCTTGACGACGTCGTGCTCCTGCGCGTCACCCATGCGGACCAGCGCGCCGAGCCGCAATCCGCCCTCGTGCGCTTCGATCCGGCCGTGCTCGTGGGCCGAGAGCGGGTTGACGTCGACGAGGACCGAGGGGCGCATCACGTCGAGCTTCATCAGGTCGATCATGGTGGTGCCGCCCGCGATGAACTGGCCGGGCGCCGAAGTCGGCGCGAGGCCGAGGGCGGGATTCATCGCGACAGCCGCCCGCGCGGCCGCGTCCGGCGAGTCGGCTCGTTCATAGGAGAAGGGGCGCATGTCAGGCTCCCACCCGGGTCTTCATCTCGGTCTTGGCTTGGTTGACCGCCTTCACGATGTTCGGGTAGGCGGCGCAACGGCACAGATTGCCGCTCATGTACTCGCGGATCTCGGCATCGCTCGTCGCGTGCCCCTCGCTGACGCAGCCGATCGCCGACATGATCTGGCCCGGGGTGCAGTAGCCGCACTGGAACGCATCGTGGTCGACGAAGGCCTGCTGCATCGGGTGAAGCTCGCCGTCCGGCCCGGAGAGGCCCTCGATCGTCACGATCTCGGAGCGTTCCGCCATGACGGCCAGCGTCATGCAGGCGAGCACGCGCTGCCCGTCCACGAGGACGGTGCAGGCGCCGCACTGGCCGTGGTCGCAGCCCTTCTTCGAGCCGGTAAGCCCGATATGTTCGCGCAGAGCGTCGAGCAGCGTCGTACGCCCGTCGATCGCCAAGCGGTGATCGTGTCCGTTGACATGGAGGCTGATCGCGACGGGCGCGCGTCCGTCAGAGCCGCCGCGGATGCCCGTGACCCGAGCGGAACCACCTGCGGGGCCGTCGAAGGGAAGAGGCTCGGCCGCACGCCGTTCGTCGACATCGTTCAGATCGTTCATGGCCCGGCTCCGCAACATCTTGGGGAGGTGTCGCCGCACGAACACCTTCGCGCGACGACAGGTGAACGGGTCGGGCGAAGCGCGGTTCCTGGAAGCGCTCCAGAGTGTGAGAGCCGACGACGATCGAACGCCTTAGCGACGATCCGCGCCGACCGCCTCCCGGACGTTCGCAAAACCATCCCGGCGCAGAAGTGCCGCGAGGTCGCGCGCCACGCGGAGGGCGAGTCCCGGCCCCTCGTAGATCATCGCGGAGTAGAGCTGCACCAGCGACGCGCCCGCGCGGATCTGCGCAAAGGCGTCCGCGCCCGACGCGACGCCACCGCACCCGATGAGCGGCACGCGCCCGC
>CAHJXE010000260.1 GCA_903644085.1 Hyphomicrobiales bacterium | reverse complement strand
TCCGACCAGGTGCGGGCGAGCGCGATCTGCCCGACGGCGGCCGCGGCTTGGCTCTCCTCCAGCTTCAGCGGCCCGGTCCCGAGGCCCAGGACCGAGCGGCCCATTGCGATCGCGCCGGACGACACGACGAGCACGTCCGCGCCCCGGTCGTGCAGCTGCGCGATGTCCTCCGCCAGCGAGGCAAGCCAGGCATGGTTCAGCCGGCCGCGCGCACGGTCGACCAGTAGCGCCGAGCCGACCTTGAGGACGACGCGGCGGAAATCGCCGAGAGCCGGAATCACGGCCGGCGCGCCGGGCGCAGGTCGGTCGCCGAGAAGTCGTTACCCTTGAAGAGGAGCGGGACGTCGTGGACCTTGGCGACCGCGTAGCTCATGCAGTCGCCGAAATTGAGCTGGGCCGGGTGGCCCTGGCCCTTGCCGTAGCGGCGGAAGGCGGCTGTGGCTTCCTGGGCCATGACGGCCGTGAACTCGGCCGTCTCGATCGACAAGTCGCGCAGCAACTTGGACAAGAACGTGTCGGCGAAGCTGCCGAGATATCGCGGCAGGACCATACCCACCTCGACCAGCGTGGGCGATCCGACGACGGCTCTGTCGCTTGCCAGGATTTCCATGAAGAGCGCGCATTCGGGCTCCTCATGCGCGATGGCCACGATGGCGGACGTATCCAGCGCGATCACGCCGGCAGGCCGTTCTCGTCATAGAGCCAGTCGTGATTATCCGGCGCATCGGCGAGCAGGTGCTTCGACGCCTCGAGCGACAGGGCGGTCAGCGCATCGAAGCGCTTGCGCTGTTCCGGCGTCAGTCCCCGCTCGTCGCGCGGAATGACGCTGTCCTCGTACTGGCGCAACGCCTCCTCCACCACCTCGGTCGTGGTCTTGCCGAGCTGCTTCGCGAGCGTGGAGGCCCGTCCCGCCGCCTCGTCGCTGCGGATGTTCAGCTGTCTCTGTCCCATCGTGCTAGCTCCTTAGAGCGCAATGCTAGCACGATCGGGTCACGGCCGCCACGCGGGCTCGGGCACGGCGGAGGCCGCCTCCTGCTTCATCCCGCCGATCTCGTCCGCGAGGAGCCGGAGCGCCTCGGTCACGCCCTCGCCGGACGCGGAGGAGAGGAGGAGCGGCGCTTGGCCGGCCGTCTCCTCCAGCGCCGCCGCGCGTTCGGCGCGGGTCTCGGGGTCGAGCGCGTCGGTCTTCGACAGGGCGACGATCTCGGTCTTGTCCAGCAATCCGCCCCCGTAGGCGTCGAGTTCGCCGCGCACCGTCGCGTAGGCCTCGCCGGGGTCTTCCGCCGTGCCGTCGACGAGGTGAAGGATCACGCGGCAGCGCTCGATATGGCCGAGGAAGCGGTCGCCGAGCCCCGCGCCTTCATGCGCGCCCTCGATCAGGCCCGGCAGGTCGGCCAGCACGAACTCGCGCGTGTCGCTGCGCACCACGCCGAGCCCCGGATGAAGCGTGGTGAACGGGTAGTCCGCGATCTTCGGCCTCGCGGAGGTCACGGCCGACAGGAAGGTCGACTTGCCGGCATTCGGCAACCCCACGAGCCCCGCATCCGCGATCAGCTTCAGCCGCAGGCGGATCCAGCGCTCCTGCCCCTCCTGGCCCGGATTGGCGCGGCGCGGCGCGCGGTTGGTGGAGGACTTGAAATGCGTGTTGCCGAAGCCGCCATTGCCGCCCTTCGCGAGGAGGAAGCGCTGGCCGACTTCCGTCACGTCGGCGATCAGCGTCTCGCCGTCGTCGTCCAGGATCTCGGTGCCGGCCGGGACGCGCAGGATCTTGTCGTCGCCCCCGATCCCGGCACGGTTCTGGCCCATGCCGTGCTGGCCGCGGGCGGCCTTGAAATGCTGCTGGTAGCGGTAATCGATGAGCGTGTTCAGCCCGTCGACACCCTCCACCCACACGTCGCCGCCGCGCCCGCCATCGCCGCCATTCGGCCCGCCGAACTCGATGAACTTCTCGCGGCGGAACGCCACGCAGCCGTTCCCTCCGTCGCCGGAGCGGATGTAGACCTTGGCCTCGTCGAGAAACTTCATGGGTCTGAGTCCGGTGGGGACGGCCCGAAGACCGTCCCCGAGAGTTCGCGACGGCGACGCCGTCCGTCGTTCAGTGGCAGGCGGCGCGCGCCACCACGACCTCGTCGTGGCGCTGCTGCGGGACGAAGCCGGTGCGGCTCCAATCCTTCAGGCTGTCCCAGGTCCGCCGTTCGAGCCGGAAATAGTCGACCGGCAGAACCGCGCCGCGCACCGGGAAAGGCTTCAGGCCGGACCCGGTCTGCGTGAACCCGCACTTCTCGAGCACCCGCCGCGATCCCGGGTTGACGACCCGGACCGAGGCCGTGAGCTCGCGCGCTTCCGTGTAGGCGAAGTAGCCATCGATCAGCGCCCGCGCGGCTTCGGTGGCGATCCCCTGGCCCCAGGCCGGGGTGCCGAGCCAGTAGCCGAGCATCGGCGCGGTGTCGCGGTCGAACGCGATCCCCACGATGCCGATCGGCTCCGAGGGCTTCGCGCGCGGCGTGATCGCCATCGTGAGACGGCGTCCCTCCGTGTTCGCGAGGCGGGCCTCAATGACGAAGTGCTCGCCGTCCGACCGGGCATAGGGATGGGGCACGACGCCCGTCATCTCCGCGACGGCTTTCTCGCCGGCCTGCCGTACGATCGCCGCGACGTCGGCCTGGCGCGGCCATCGCAGCCACAGCCGCCGGGTCTCGAGGCGGAACACGTCGTCGCGGGTCAGGTCGGGAAACATCGTCTCAGCTCCGATCCTTCGGGCGTCCGGCGCTATCGCCGGATGAACCCGTGTCTGACGAAGGAGGATGGCGCCCATCGGACCTTCGGGATCGGAGCTTGGCCTGTTCGGCCTCTTGGAGCCCCTCGCCTTCGGTCCCGTGGGACCGGCGGAGGCTCCTTCGTGGGGTCTCCGCCGTTACTCTGCGGCCATTTTCATGGCCGGGATCACGTCTTGTGCCGGTACGATCGACACGAAGGCGCGACCGGCTTTCGTGAGAAATCGGACGCGGCCTTCGGCCGTCGCGAAGAGGGTGTGGTCCTTGCCCATGCCGACGTTCACGCCGGGATGGACCCGCGTGCCGCGCTGACGGATGATGATGTTGCCCGGGATCACGCGTTCGTCGCCGAACTTCTTGACGCCGAGACGACGGCCGTCGGAGTCGCGCCCGTTGCGGGACGACCCGCCTGCTTTCTTGTGTGCCATGACGTGTTCCTGAACTTCGTCGTTATGCCTCGGCCGAAGCCGATTCGGCCACCGGTTCCGGCGCTGCCGCGGTCTTCGCGGGAGCGCTCAGCGTCGTGCCGTTGAAGGTGAACGCGCCGATCCTGACGATCGTCAGATCCTGGCGATGGCCGCGCTTGCGGCGCGAGTTCTTGCGGCGGCGCTTCTTGAACGCGATGACCTTGGGGCCGCGCGTCTGCTCGACGACTTCGGCGGCGATCGTCGCGCCCGCGACGCCCGGCAGGCCGATCTCGACCCCGCCTTCGTGCGACAACGTCAGGACCTCGTCGAAGGTCACGGCGGCGCCGGCCTCGAGGTCGAGCTTGGGGATGGTGATGACGTCGTCCGACGTGACGCGGAACTGCTTCCCGCCGGTCTTGATCACTGCGAACATCGTTGTCTCCGTGTTCGATCCGGATCTCCGCGACGCGGGCCCGGCTTCTTTGCAGCTGCGGATTGCTTGGGGCATAACCCAAACGGCGAAGGCGCGGGCACGAATGCCCACGCGGCTCCGGCGTCGATACGGATGGGGCGACATCCTGTCAACCGGAATGGCGGGCGCGTTCTGCTAGAGCAGACGGCACCACGCCGGATCCCGCCGTCATGTCCCGCACCTCCCTCGCCCGCCGCTACGCCGCGCCGCTGCTCGTCCTCGCGGTCGGGCTCGTGGCGCTCGGCACCGCGTCCTACCTGACGCTCGCGCCGGCGACGCAGGGCGGGTCGTCGGTCTCGATCGGCGGGCCGTTCCGGCTCGTCGGGCCGGACGGCAAGGTCGTGACGGAGCGCGATTACCTGGGCGCGCCACACCTCGTGTTCTTCGGGTTCACGCGCTGCCCGGACGTGTGCCCGACGACGCTCTTCGAGATCTCCGAGGTGTTCCGCGCGATGGGCGACAAGGGGCGCGGCGTGAAGGCGCTCTTCATCACGGTCGATCCCGAGCGCGACACGCCGGACTCGATGAAGCAGTACGTGTCGAGCTTCGACGACCGGATCGTCGGCCTGACCGGCGATCGACCCGAGATCGACGCGGCCATCAAGTCCTATCGCGCCTACGCCAAGAAGGTCCCGCTGAAGGACGGCGACTACACGATGGAGCACACCGCCCTCGTGTACCTGATGGACAAGAACGACCGCTTCGTCGGCTCCTTCAACCTCGACCGCCCGCCGGCCGACGCGGCTGCCGACCTGCTCAAGCGGCTCTGAATCAGGACAGGTCGACCTCGATGCGGCCCGTCCGCGAGGTGCGGGCGAGGCCGTGCTCGGTCTTGTTCCAGCGCTGCGGGTCGAGCAGCAGTTCGAGGCAGCCGCGCCACGCCGCGAGGCTGACGAGCACGAAGTAGAGCGGCATCAAGGGCACCAGCGGCATCAGCCACCAGAGGCGTCGCCGCACGAGCGCGGCCGCGGGCGGCAGGGTCAAGGCGAGCAGTCCCGACGCGAACACGACCGAGCCCACCGCCACGCCCGCGACGTCCTCGACGCTCGCGGCCTCCAGCCAGCGCCCCGTCGCGACCTCCCAGCCCGCGAGCGTGCACAGGAACGGGAACACGAGCGCCGAGACGACGGCCCCGACGGTCAGCGCGCCGGCCGCCAGGAACCGCAGCGGGCCGAAGCCGCGCAGACCCGCGATCGGGCGGCGCGAATGCACGATCGCCACCTGGACGAAGCCCTTCATCCAGCGCGTGCGCTGGTGCATCCAGGCGCCGAGCCGGCGCGGCGCTTCCTCCAGCGTGGTCGAAGGCAGGTCGGCGACCCGGTAGCCGGCGGCCGCGAGCCGGAGCCCGAGATCCGCGTCCTCGGTGACGTTCCAGGCATCCCACCCGCCGAG
>CAHJXE010000259.1 GCA_903644085.1 Hyphomicrobiales bacterium | reverse complement strand
GACTTGGTGGGGGCAGGGGCCGTGGGCGCAGAGGCGTCGGGCGGCGCCTCCAGCGGCCCGCGCCGTCCGCAGGCCGGCAACGCGAGCATCAGGAGGGCCGCGAGGCAGCCGGCGAACGGGCGTCGCCAGTCGAGGCGGAACGGGGCGGACATCGGGTCTCTCCGGGAGGTCGGGGCCAGCATAACCACAAGCGCGGGTGGGTTGCGAGACGGGTCTCTCAAGCGGGCTTGCCCAGCCGGTCGATCCAGCCCTGCGCCTGGGCGCGGACGTTCTCGGGCGCGGTGCCGCCATAGCTCGTGCGGCTACGCACGGAGGCGTCGACGCCGAGCACCTCGTAGACCGCCTGCGTGATGCGCGGCTCGACGGAGCGCATCTCGTCGAGCGAGAGCTCTTCGAGCCCGGCATTGCGGGCGAAGGCCAGCGCGACGAGCCGGCCCGTCGCGTGGTGGGCGTCCCGGAAGGGAAGGCCGAGGACGCGCACCAGCCAATCCGCGAGGTCGGTCGCGGTCGCGTAGCCCGCCCCCGCCCAGCGCCGCATGGAGGCTCGCTTCGGCGTCATGTCGCGCACCATGCCGGCGGTCGCCGCGAGGCAGAGCGAGAGCGTGTGCAGGGCGTCGAACGCGCCCTCCTTGTCCTCCTGCATGTCCTTGCCGTAGGCGAGCGGCAGCCCCTTCAGCACGACGAGCAGCGCCTGCAAGGCGCCGAGCACCCGGCCCGACTTGCCGCGCACCAGCTCCGCGGCGTCGGGGTTGCGCTTCTGCGGCATGATCGAGGAGCCGGTGGTGAAGGCGTCCGACAAAGCCACGAAATCGAATTGCGGCGTCGTCCACAGCACGATCTCCTCCGCGAACCGCGAGAGGTGGATCGCGCAGATGGCAGCGGCCGAGAGCGATTCGAGCACGAAGTCCCGGTCCGCCACCGCGTCGAGGGAATTCGCGGCCGGCCGGTCGAAGCCGAGCGCGGAGGCGGTCATGTGGCGGTCGATCGGGAAGGAGGTGCCGGCGAGCGCCGCCGCGCCGAGCGGGCACTCGTTCAGACGCGCCCGCGCGTCCGCGAGGCGTCCGCGGTCGCGCGCGAGCATCTCCACATAGGCGAGGAGGTGGTGTCCGAAGGTGACGGGCTGTGCCGATTGCAGGTGGGTGAAGCCCGGCATGACGGCGTCGGCGTGGGCCAGCGCCGCCTCGGCCAGCGCCGACATGAGGTCGGCCACCTGTCCGTCGAGGCCGTCGAGCGTGTCGCGCACCCACAGCTTCATGTCGGTCGCGACCTGGTCGTTACGTGAGCGGGCCGTGTGGAGCCGGCCGGCCGTCGGGCCGATCAGGTCGCGCAACCGGCTCTCCACGTTCATGTGGATGTCCTCGAGCGCGCGCGAGAAGGTGAAGGTGCCGGCCTCGATCTCACCGCGCACCGTCTCGAGCCCGGTGCGGATCGCCGCGACGTCGGCCTCGGGCAGGATGCCGGTCGCGCCCAGCATCGCGGCATGCGCCAAGGAGCCGCGGATGTCGGGGGCGGCGAGGCGCTTGTCGAAATCGATGGAGACGTTGATCTCCTCCATGATCTCGGCCGGGCCGGTCTCGTAGCGGCCGCCCCACATCCTGTTGCTCATCTGCGGTCGTCCATGTCGAAGTTGCTCAAGCCGGCCCTCGCGGCGATCGCGGTCGTGGTCGCGATCACCGCGACCGCGTTCGGGCTATACGGGACGGGTTCGTTTGGCCGCAACGGGGGCGATTGCGGAGACGTCGGGACGGGCGATCTCGCGCGCCTCGCGAGGGGCGAGGTCGCGGCCTTCGAGGTGGCGAATTCGCCCGACAAGGCCGGATTCGCCCGCGAACTCGCCTTCGACGGTCCCGACGGCGCTCGCCGGTCCGTCGCGGACTTCCGGGGCCGGGCGGTGCTGCTCAACCTGTGGGCGACGTGGTGCGAACCCTGCAAGCGCGAGATGCCGGCGCTCGACAAGCTCCAGGCCGAGCTCGGCGGACCCCGCTTCGAGGTCGTGGCGGTCAACGTCGACACCCGAAACCTCGATCGGCCGAAAGCCTGGCTTGAGGACACGGGCATTCGCAGCCTCGCGTATTTTTCCGACAAACAAGCCAAGATCTTCCAGACGCTACGTCGCGCCGGCCTCGCGGAGGGCATGCCGACGACGCTGCTCTTCGACGCGCATGGCTGCCGTCTCGGGCGCGTCTCGGGACCGGCCGAGTGGGCGAGCCCGGAGGGTCTGGCGCTGGTCCGGGCCGCGCTCCCGCCCGCCTCGTGAGTTCGGGCCGCGGATCGGAACTGCCGGGCTCGCGTTGACCGCCCAAGACCGTAGCGGTCAGGGGAGATACACGGATGAGCACCGATACCAAGGAGACCACGGTCACGAAGGAGGACGTCACCGTGTCCGGCTTCGGCGGCAAGGTCAGCGCCGACGACAAGAACTTGCCCGAGAACTCCAAGAAGAACCTCGACGAGGCGCTCGACAACGCGGTCGACGAGACTTTTCCGGGCAGCGACCCGGTCTCGGTGAAGATCACGAAGTAGAGCCTCGCGAACTCCCACCTGCTCGGCAGCGATGACGTAGCTGCCGCTTTCCCTCCCCGCAGGGGAGGGCCGAGCAGGCGCGGAACGCGCCGCCCGGGGTGGGGACACCTGGCCGGGCATCCCCCCTCCGTCAGGCGCTGCGCGCCTGCCACCTCCCCCTGCGGGGAGGATAACCCGCGCTCTTCGTCGCAACGCGGCGACGCTCTATCGTGGCTGCAATACCATCGGGTCGACCGGCTTGCATCCGCCCCCCTGGCCTGTCATGTGCCGTCGCGGACAGTCCCTTGCTCAGACCGCGCGTTTTCCTCGAACTCCTCTCGGTCGCATTTCAGCGCTTCGTCCTGCACGACGGCTGGGCGATCGCGAGCCATGTCGCGCTCTCCGCGCTGACATCGCTGTTCCCGTTTCTCCTTCTGCTGACGTCGCTGGCGCCGATCTTCGGCACGAAGATCCTGGCGGACGAGGCGGCGAACATCATCCTGGAGGCCTGGCCGAAGGAGGTCGCGCTGCCGATCGCCGGGGAGGTCCACAACGTCCTCTCGCAGAGCCGCAACGACGTCCTCACGCTGGGGCTCATCTTCGCGCTGTATTTCTCGTCGTCCGGCGTCGAGAGCCTGCGCGTCGGGCTGAACCGCGCCTACGGCATCCGCGACACGCGGCCCTGGTGGCTGACCCGCCTCGAATCGATCCTCTACGTCATGTTCGGGGCCTTCGCGATGCTCGGCTTCGCGTTCCTCGTCGTGCTCGGCCCGATCGTGTGGCGGGTCGTGGCGAACTGGCTGCCGGGGCTCGAACCGTTCGGCCTCACCATCGCGCTCCTGCGCTTCACGGTCGCGACCGTGCTCATCGTCGGCGCGCTCTCGGTCGCGCACAAGTTCATCGCGGCCGGACGGCGCAAGTTCGCCGACACGGTGCCGGGCATCGGCATGACCCTGGCGCTCTGGCTCGGGGGCGGCCTCGCCTTCGGGATGTATCTCGACCGGTTCTCGCGCGCCTACGTGACGACCTATGGGGGTCTCGCGACCGCCATGGTGGCGCTCGTCTTCCTCTACTGGCTCGCCGCCATGTTCCTGTTCGGGGGCGAGCTCAACGGCACGGTCATCGCGGCCCGCCGCCTCAAGCTCGGCCGGAACTTCGATCCCGCGAAGCTCGCGGCGCTGCTGAACGTGCCTTAAAGCAAGGAGCGATCGAGGAACAACCGTCTCCCACTCTCCACCTCATCCTGAGGTGAGAGGCCGAAGGCCGAGCCTCGAAGGAGGGCTCCAGTTCGCGCGGGCGTGCTTCGAGGGCCGGCCGGGCCGGCCACCTCAGCATGAGGAACGTGGAGGTGTGGCCGAACAGGTGTACGGCATCAGGTACCGAGCGCGACGCCCGGTCCCGGACTTGCCCGCCCGCCCTCCACCCGCTAACCCGCGCGCATGAACCGCACCGCGCTCTTCACGGGCAGCTTCGACCCTGTGACGAACGGGCATCTCGACGTGGTGCGCCATGCCGGGCGGCTCGTCGACAGGCTGGTCGTGGCGATCGGCACGCATTCCGCGAAGGCGCCGCTCTTCAGCGTGGACGAGCGCCGCGCCATGCTGGAGGAGGTCTGCGCGCCAGTGGCCGCGGAGGGCGGAGCGACGCTCGTGGTCGCGACTTTCGCGGGGCTCGCGGTGGAAGCCGCGCGCGAGCACGGCGCGACCATCATCCTGCGGGGTTTGCGGGACGGCACCGATTTCGACTACGAGATCCAGATGGCCTCGATGAACGAGACCATGGCGCCCGCCATCCAGACGATCTTCCTGCCGGCCTCCCCCGCCGTTCGCCCTATCACCGCCACGCTCGTGAGGCAGATTGCCGGCATGGGCGGCCTCGTCGATCCCTTCGTGCCGCCCGCGGTCGCGGCGAGACTGAAGGCCAAATTCGTACCCTGACGGTCCGGCCGAGCCCGACCTGATCCATCCCCCCGAGACGGAGCTTCTCATGATGCGCGCTCTTCTGGCGCTTCCCTTGGCGCTGGCCCTCTTGTTCGGCGCGGCCGGTGCCGCGACCGCCCAGGCGCCCGCGGCCGACCCGCAGAACACCGTCCTGATGGACACGAAGGACGGGCGGATCACGATCCGGCTCCGGCCTGACCTCGCGCCGAAGCACGCGCAGCAGATCAAGACGCTGGTCGGCCGCGGCTTCTACAACGGCCTCGTGTTCCACCGGGTGATCGGCGGCTTCATGGCCCAGACGGGCGACCCCAAGGGCAACGGCACCGGCGGCTCCGACCTGCCGAACGTTCCGGCCGAGTTCTCGGCGACCCCGTTCAAGCGCGGCACCGTCGGCATGGCGCGCTCCTCCGACCCGAACTCGGCGAACTCGCAGTTCTTCATCTGCTTCGGCGACGCCTCGTTCCTCAACAACCAGTACACGGTGATCGGCGAGGTGACGTCCGGCATGGACGTCGTCGACAAGATCAAGAAGGGCGACCAGGCCTCGAACGGCACGGTGTCGAACCCGGACAAGATCGTGCGCATGCAGCTCGCCGCCGGCGCCAAGTGACCCTGCGCGTCGAGGCCGCCCTCGCGGCCCTCGCCACGCTCGCGCTGGCGGCGGGG
>CAHJXE010000258.1 GCA_903644085.1 Hyphomicrobiales bacterium | reverse complement strand
CGAGCGAGCCGGACGTCGTGATGACGCCCGCGCCGAAGCGCTTCGGGTAGCCGTACTCGACCATCGCGGGGAGCATGATCGAGCCGATCGCCACGACGGTCGCGACGCTCGACCCCGAGACCGCCGCGAAGAGCGCGGAGGCCGCCACGCCCGCGAGCCCGAGCCCGCCCGGCCAGTGGCCGACGAGCGAGGTCGTGAAGGTGATCATCCGCCGCGCGACCCCGCCATGGGTCAGGAAGGTGCCGGCCAGGATGAAGAACGGGATCGACATGATCGAGAAGTTGTCGAGCCCAGTGAAGAGCTTGAGCCCGACGCTCTCGATCGGCACCTGCGTCAGGGTGAACAGGAAGGACAGGACGGTGAGGCCGAGCGCGATCGAGATCGGCATCCCGGTCAGCATGAGCGCGACGAGGAGCCCGAAGATGATCGCCGAGCTCACGGCGTGCGCTCCACGCGTCCGAACTCGGCTCCGGCGAGCTCGGTCCCCATGTCGGGACTCGCCGGGACGCCCTCCACGTGGGTGATCTCGTGGTGCGGCAACTCGCCCGTGCGCAGGTACCCCTCGACGACCTGGAGGAAGCGGAAGCACATCAGGTAGGAGCCGAGCGGGATGCACAGGTAGATGACCCAGCTCGGCCATTCGAGGTCCGGCGTCGTCTGGTCCGTGCCCATCAGCCCGTAGACGAAGCGCGCGCCCATCGTGCCCACGATCCCGGTGAAGAGTGCGCCCGCGAAGAGCCCGAACAGGATGACGGCCTTCTGGGCGCGCGGGTTCAGGCGCCGCACCACGACATCGACGCCCACATGGATGCCGGTCCGGACCCCGTAGGCGGCCCCGAACTTCGCCATCCAGATGAACATGAAGATGCACAGCTCCTGCGCCCAGGTCAGGTCGATGCCGCTCGCGATGGGGTACAGCAGCGTCGTCGAGGCGGCGAAGCGCTGCACGACCGCCACGAAGATGAGCAGCGTCGCGCCTGCCATCAGGCACGCGATGAGGGTCTCCTCGAGCCTGTCGAGGATGCGCAGAGCGATCTTCATCGGACCTCGGGTCGGAGGTGGCGGTTTCGCATCATGGCTTGGGGGTTCGCGCCCGACGACCCGCCCTCAATGCGTGGCGGCGGTCTCGCGCTTGAACTCGTCGACGGTCTCCTTGCCGACGCGCGCCGTCATCTCGGTCGTCACCGGGTCGAGCGCCTTGCGCCAGGCGGCCTTCTGGTCGGCGGAAAGCGTGATGAATTCGACGCGGCCGGATTTCTTCATCAGGTCGAGCGCCTCGTCGTTATCCTTCTGCGCCGAGTCGTTCGCGAAGAGCGTCGCCTCCTTCATCGCGTGTTCGAGCTCGCCCCGGATGTCGGCCGGCAGCCCGTCCCAGAACTTCTTGTTCACGATGACCGCGTAGCCGATGTAGCCGTGGTCGGAGAGGGTCACGTATTTCTGCACCTCGTGGTGCTTCTGCGTGTACATGTTCGAGGGCGTATTCTCGGAGCCGTCGACCACGCCCGTCTGCATGGCCTGGTAGACGTCGGAGAAGGGCAGGACCTGCGGCAGCGCGCCCAGCGCCTTGAACTGCGCCTCCAGCACCTTCGAGGACTGGATGCGCATCTTGAGGCCTCGGAAATCGGCGGGCTCGCGCAACGGCTTGTTGGCGCTCATGACTTTGAAGCCGTTGTCCCAGTAGGCGAGGCCCACGATGCTCTTCGATTCGAGCTTCTTGAATAGCTTCTTGCCGAGTTCGCCGTCCGTCACCCGGCGCAGGGCGGCCTTGTCCGGCAGGATGTAGGGCAGGTCGAAGACCTCGAATTCCTTGGCGCCGAGCGGTCCGAACTTCGCGAGCGAGGGCGCGAGCATCTGGACGGCGCCGAGCTGGAGCGCCTCCACCTCCTCCTTGTCTTTGTAGAGCTGCGAATTCGGATACACCTCGACCTTCACGCGGCCATTCGTGTATTTCTCGGCGAGCTCCTTGAACTTGTCCGCGCCCTTGCCCTTCGGTGTGTCGGGCGCCACGACATGGCTGAACTTGATGACGATCGGCGCCTGCGCGAGGGCCGGTCCGGCGCCGGCCGCGAGGACAAAAGTCGACAGGAGAGCGGCCGCGATCCCGGCCGTGACGGTTCTGCGTTTCATGGTGCGTGTCCTTCCCTCGATGGTTGCAGGTTGCTGGCCTCTGGGTCTCCCGCCCGGTTCGGCCGTGAACTTAGTCTGACGCGCTCGCCTCGGCCTCCATGCACGTCCGGCCGTCGGCGCTCCGCGTCCAGCAGGCGATCCCGCCATCCGGCCCCCGTGCGGCCGAGACCGCGAAACGCCCACCGGCGATCAAGGGCGAGAGGCCGCGATAGCGGAACCTTCGCGGCGACCGACTGCCGAGCGCGGCGGCCGCGTTGAGGAGAAGCGTCGCCTGGATCGGACCGTGGACCACGAGCCCCGCATACCCCTCCTCGCCCGTGACGTAGGGCAGGTCGTAATGGATGCGGTGGCCGTTGAACGTCAATGCCGAATATCGGAACAATAGCACCGGATTCGCCTCGACGCTCCAGGTGAGGTCGGCGTGCCGCGCTACGTTACCCCCGTCCTCATCCTGAGGTGCCCGCGCAGCGGGCGTCGAAGAGCCTGCCCCGGACCCGATCCGGGGACGCACATCGGTCCCGCGTGCTTCGAGGCTCGACCTTTGGTCGAGCACCTCAGCATGAGGAGCCGGAGAGAGCTTCGCCGTCTCCGCCTCGCGGTACACGATATCGTGCCGCTCCGAGACCGCGAGGCCCCGTGCGGTCAGGTACTCGTGCCGGACCGCCACGAAGCAGAGCGCGCCGGAGCGCCCCTCCTTCAGCGACACGTCCTCGATCGTCGAGCGCCGGGTGACGCTGTCGCCGATCCGCAGCGGCTCGTGGATCTCGACGGCGCCGCCCGCCCACATGCGCCGCGGCAGCGGGACCGGCGGCAGGAAGCCGCCGCGCTCCGGGTGCCCGTCCGGTCCGATCTCCGCCGCCGGCACGATCGCCGGGGACAGGCACCAGTGGATCGCGAGCGGCGCGTCCTCCTCGCCGACATCCGCGAGTTGGGGCGCGAAGGTCGCGCGGAACTCGGCCGCGAGGCGCGGTGTGATGAGGTCCACCGCCTCGGCCTCGCGGCCGATCCAGCCCCGCAGATGGTCGATGTCGACGCTCATACGGTCGTTCAGTACGAGCGCGGCATGCCGAGCACGTGCTCGGCCACGTAGGACAGGATGAGGTTCGTGGAGATGGGCGCCACCTGGTAGAGGCGCGTCTCGCGGAACTTGCGCTCGATCTCGTATTCCTCCGCGAAGCCGAAGCCGCCATGCGTCTGGATGCAGGCATTCGCGGCCTCGAACGAGGCGTCGGCCGCCAGCATCTTCGCCATGTTCGCCTCGGCGCCGGGGTTGGCGCCGCTCTCGTAGAGACGCAGCGCCTCGTGCACCATCAACTCGGCCGCCCGCATGTTGGCGTAGGCCTTCGCGACCGGGAACTGGACGCCCTGGTTCTGGCCGATCGGCCGGCCGAAGACCTGGCGCTCCTTGGCGTAGCGGGTCGAGCGTTCCGTGAACCACTTGGCGTCGCCGATGCACTCGGCCGCGATCAGGATGCGCTCGGCGTTCATGCCGGACAGGATGTAGCGGAAGCCCCGCCCCTCCTCGCCCACCAGGTTCTCGGCCGGGATCTCCATGTTGTCGAAGAAGACCTCGCACGAGTTGTGGTTCATCATCGTGCGGATCGGCTTGATCGTCAGCCCGTGCCCGACCGCCTCGCGCATGTCCACGATGAAGGTCGAGAGACCCTCGGTCTTCTTCGCGGCCGGGTCGCGCGGGCTCGTGCGGGCGAGGAGCAGCATCAGGTCGGAGTGCTCCGCCCGGCTCGTCCAGATCTTCTGCCCGTTGACGACGTACTTGTTGCCTTCGCGGCGGGCGGTCGTGCGCAAAGCCGTCGTGTCGGTGCCGCTCGTCGGCTCCGTCACCCCGAAGGCCTGGAGGCGCAGCTCGCCGGTCGCGATCTTCGGCAGATACGTCTGCTTCTGCGCCTCGCTGCCGTGGCGCAGGATCGTCCCCATGATGTACATCTGGGCGTGGCACGCGCCGCCGTTGCAGCCCTGGCGCTGCACCTCCTCCAGGATCGCGGCCGCGCCCGAGAGCGGCAGGCCGGCGCCGCCATACTCCTCCGGGATCAAGGCCGCGAGCCAGCCGCCCTCCGTCAGGGCCCGGACGAACTCGGTCGGGTAGCCCCGCGTCTCGTCGAGGCGGCGCCAGTACTCGCCCGGGAAGCCGGCGCAGAGTTTCGCCACCTCGTCGCGGATCTCCGCGAAGGGCTGGTCGGTGGTGGTCGGGATGGAAGGGAGACCGTCGCTCATTCGGCTGCTCTCAGGGTGATGCCGGTGTCCGGCATGGTTCGGGGGCGGCTCTGCCGCATGAGGTCGACCACGTTGTCGAGCCTGTCGAGGCGCAGGACGTCGTCGGCCAGCGCCGAGGCCGCATCCGGCCCCAGCACCGCGTCCGCGAGGCCGGCGAACTTCGCCCGGAACTCCGTCTCGGCCGGAAAGTTCGCGGGCTCGCCCTTCGGCACCACGACCGTGCGAGCGAAGACCTTCCCGCGCGCCCGGACCGTCAGCTTGCCCGACATGTTCGCCGGAAACTCGGCCTCGATCTCCGGATCGTTCTCGCAGCCGACGCGGGCCATGAGCGCCCGGATGGCCGAGTCGTGGAGCAACCGGTAGCTGCCCCAATCCATGCGGCCGGTCGCGAGCGCGACCGCGATCACGAAGGGGCCGCTGAACTGGCCGTCCACGACGTTTCGCGGATCGGCCTTCTTGGCCGCGGGTTCGCCGACCAGCAACAGGCCGGCGCGCGAGACGCCGAGCGTCACGCTCTCGATCTCGTCGGCCGTGAGGCCGTGCTCGGCCCGCAGCGCCAGCGCGGCGTCGATCCCCGCATGGCCCCAGCGGCAGGACGGGTAGGGCTTCACGCCCGTCGCCATCAGCTCGTAGACCGCCCCGAGGTCGCGGGTGACCCGGGCCGGGTCGGGCGAGGGCGCGTAGGCGTTGAGGAAGCCGTGCCGGCCCTCGATCGGCTCGGCGGCGCCCACGAACCCCTCGCGCGCGAGGCT
>CAHJXE010000257.1 GCA_903644085.1 Hyphomicrobiales bacterium | reverse complement strand
AGCGATGGCGGCGCGGCCCCGCGCGGCCAGAGCACCGTGACGCCGACCCGCTGGTGCATCAGCCCCGCGAGGCGACCGGCTTCCGCCCCGCTGCCGACGAAGAGGTCGCCGCGTCCGGGCCCGGTGATCGCCGTCCCGGTATCCTGCGCCACGACGAGGCGGTCGAACGGCGCCTCGCCGTGTCCGGGTCGCGGCAGCGTGCCGGTGAGCCTGATCGGCAGACCGTAAGGCCAGATCCGGGCATCCACCGCGAGGCTGCGGCCGGGTTCGAGCTGTACGCCCGCCGCCCCGACCGGCCCCGCGGCCGAATCGAGCTCGTCCGCACGCCGAAGGAAGACGTAGCGGCGGTTCTCGTGCATCAGCGCCCGGCCCTCCTCCGGGTTCCGGCGCAACCAGTCGGAGAGCCGGTCCGCGTCCATCCGCGACGGCGCGACCCCGAGCCGCTCCGCCAGCAGCCGGGCGATCCCCGTATAGGGATGGCCGTTGTGGCCCGCATAGGCGAGGCGCACAACCTGCCCGTCCACGAGCCGGAGCCGGGTCGAGCCCTGGATCTGCACCACGAAGGCATCGACCGGGTCGCGCAGATACGCGACGGGGTATGCCGTGGCGCCCAGCGCCCCGTCCTCGATCGCCGCGCGGTCGGGCCATCCGGTCGGGGCGGGGTCGGGCATCGCCAGGAGCGGCGTCGGATAGTCGGGCGAGGGTGTGAGCGCGCCTTCCAGTTCCGGTTCGTAATAGCCGGTCAGGAAGCCGGGCCCGGCGAGCGCGATCGCCACGAACCGCGCCTCCACGAACCGCATCGCGGCGTCGGGCAGGAGATCGCCGGCCGCGAGCGCGTCTCGACAGATCGTCGACAACTCCGGCGGCGGTGGGTGGCCCGGTTGGACAGGACGTTCGGCCAGGACGACACGACATGTCGTCCTGAAGACACGGTAAGCTGCCGCAACCTCGTCGGAGGCAAGCCCCGCGACGGGACTATCGGCGCGAGCAGAGCCCGCCACGGTCGGGACGCTCGCAAGCGTCCATCCGGCCGCGAGGCAGGCTGTCCAGAGGCCCGCCCGCGCCCGGCGCCCCAAGGATCACTGACCCGATTCGGTCGCAACGAGCTGCCAGTTCGGGTCGCGGGTGCCGAGCGCGCGCGCGAAGGTCCACACGTCCGTCACGTCCACGATGGCTTCGGCGTTCCCGTCCGTCACGACCCCGGCGGCGTTGCGGGTCGCGGTGATCAGCTTCGACAGGAAGCGCACGGTCACCTGCGCGACGCGGTTGCGGTTCTCGACCGCCACCAGCTCCGCCTTGTCGATCGACACGAAGGTCGTCTCGGCCTTGTCGCCACGCTTCTCGCGGTCGACGATCGCGCGCTCGAACCCGTCATAGACGTCCTTCGAGAGCAGGCTCTTCAAGGTCTTGCGGTCGCCCTGCGCGAAGGCCGAGACGATCAACTCGTAGGCGGTCTTGGCGCCTTCCACGAAGGCCCTGGCATCGAAATCCGGCTCGACTTTCGCGACCTCGTCGAGGCCGTGGGCGACCGGGGATGCAGGCTCCGCGAGACCCGTCCAGCGGTCGACGGCCGGTGCGGGTTGGGCGGAGGCCGCGCGATCGACGCCGGGCGTCGGCAGGCGCACAATGTTGTCGACCCCGTTCGCCGGCGGCCGCGCCTGATCGTTGGCCTCGCGGCGCACGAACGGGTCCATCGGCTGCTGTTCGCGCCCGGTCTTCTGGCCGAGCACGGAACGGAGCCGCCAGATCACGAAGACCGCGAGCGCGAGGAACACGACCGTGGTCACGTCGAAGGAATCCTGCATCATCGGCAATCTATGGACGTCGGAGGCAACCTATGGACGTCGGAGCCTTGGGCCCGATCGCGTGCGGCCCGCCGCAACGCCGCACTCCGCAGGCAGGCATATGGGAACGCCGCTCGTAACATCCAGTGGCGGGCACCACAAGCAAGGCAGGACCTCCCGCCCTTGTGACCCCGGGGAAGGCATGGTAGCGCCGCCCGAAATCTGCCCGCAAATACGCCCGACACACACCGATCAGGACGACACATGGCCGATACCCCGGGCAGCAACGGCGCTCAGCCGGCCGACACCGCGCCCGCGCTGAACGCGCTCGCGCAATACGCCAAGGACATCTCCTTCGAGAACCCCAACGCGCCGCGATCGCTCACCCCGCAGGAGAGCGGGCCGCAGATCTCGATCCAGGTGAACGTGAACGCGAAGCAGCTGGCGGATACCGATTTCGAGGTCGACCTCTCGCTCGAGGGCAACGCCAAGATCGGCGAGGAAGTGCTGTTCGCCTTCGACCTCACCTATTCGGGCGTGTTCCGCATCCGCAACATCCCGGCCGATCAGCTCCACCCGGTGGTGATGATCGAGTGCCCGCGGCTGCTCTTCCCCTTCGCACGCCAGATCGTCGCCGAGGCGGTGCGCAACGGCGGCTTCCCGCCCCTCTACATCGACCCGATCGATTTCGTCGGGCTCTACAACCAGAAGCGCGCCGAGACCGGCGAGCAGGGCATGGCGCCGCAGACCGTCGCGTGACCGGAGCCGTGCTCCGTCAGAGAAGCGCGAGGTCCGCCGGGCTCGCGCCCGGGAACACGGTCGCGAGCGCGGCCGGGTCGAGGCCGTAGAGCCGCCCCACGAGGCCGCCGAGAAGCGCGCGGTAATCGGTCAGGACCGGCGTGTCGCGGTTCTGGAACAGGTGGGCTTCGTCCGCCGCAACCTGAGGGCCGGCGATCCGGCCGCCCTTGAGCCCGCCGCCCAGCACCCAGTAGGCGCTGCCGTGGCCGTGGTCGGTGCCGCGGCTGCCGTTCTCCCGGAAGGTGCGGCCGAACTCGGACACCACCACCACGACCGTGTCGCTCCAGGCCGGCCCGATCTCCTCGACGAAGCCCGCGAGCGCGCGGCCGAGTTCGCCCATCCGATCCGCCAGGTAGCCGGTCGCGCCGCCCTGGTTCACGTGCGTGTCCCAGCCGCCGACATCCACGAAGCCGAGGTTGAACTGCTCGCGCATGAGCCGGCCGATGCGCCGCGCCGACAGCTCGAACCCCTTCGGCGTCACGGCGCCGCGATCCGCCTGCGCGGCGTGGTCGGAGATCGTGCGATAGACGTCGTCGCGGGTCCGGAAGCCGTCCTCGACCGCGCGCGCGAGGGGCGAGCCTTGGTACATCGCCTTGATGAGCCGCGCCTGCCGCTCGTCGATCCCGGGCTTGCCGACCTGCGCGATCCCGATATTCGGCACCGCGTTCGGCCCGCGGAAGGTCAGCGGCATCTGCTCCGTGAAGGCGATCGGGCGCACGCGCGTCAGCTGGGCGGCGAGCCGCGCCATGAAGCCGGACGAGTAGTCGCGCGAGCCGCCGACATCCTGCCCGAGCTCGATCGTGTCCTGCGTCTCGAAATGGCTGCGCGTCAGGTCGTCCGTGCCGCAGAACGGCACGAAGGCCGCCTGTCCCCGGGCGTAGAGCGGCAGGATCGTGTCGCGCAAGGCCGGGTGCAGGCCCCAATCGGCGTCTAGGCGCAGGGCCGACAGGGGGTTCGCGGCGTCAGGCTTCGCGACCGCGAGGTTCGGGCGGACCCGGTAGTAGAAGTCGCTGCCGGTCGGGATCACCACGTTCGCGGCGTCGTAGGCGCCGCGCAGGAACACCACGAGCAGGCGGCCGTCGGCCTTCGGGGCGGCCCAGACTCGGCCCGCCACGAGGGACGTGGACGAAGCCGCGAGCGCGGCCAGGATGTCTCGGCGGTTCATCGCGGCTTCCTCAGCGCATGAAATCGGGCGAGGACAGGTAGAGCGTGTTCCAGTCCTGCGGACTCGTGGCCTCGGCGAGCGCCGCTTTCGTGGCGGGCTGGAGGCGGGATTCGAGCGCGCCGAAATAGAGCGCGTTCTGCAGGACCGGGAAGCCCGGCCGGTCGGTCCCGTCCGGCGCCCGGAAGAGGCCAGCCGGTCCCGACCCGATCGCGCGCGCGACCTCGAAACGCGTCGCCATCTGGCCGGGCCCGGACCATGCGCCGGCATCGAGCGGGTAGCCGTCCGGCGTCGAGCGGCCGAACAGGCTCTCCGAGAGCCGGTTGAGCCAGCCCTGGACGGGCTGGGCGTTGAGGATGACGCGCTCGTCGTAGGCGAGGCGCAGCGCCGAGAGCACGAAGGCCATCGGGTCCTTGAAGCGCCCGTGGAGCGCCGCCGCGAAGGCGGGCGCCTCGAACATGGTGTCGAGCACGGCCGCGATGTCGCCGTCGGTGCGCGTGAAGGTCGCGGCCATCCGCTCGACCAGCGCGTCGGGCGGCGCGCTCCCGGCGAAATAGGCCGCGAGCGCGCGCGAGACGTGGTGCGCGGTCGCGGGATGGCGCGCCAGGATGTCGAGCGCCCCCTCGACCTCGGCGAAGCCCGAACCCTTGATCTCCTGCCCGAGGAAGACCTTGTCGCCGAAGTCGTGCCGGGCCGGGTTGAAGATGAAGAGCCCGTCGCGCACGAGCAGCGGCTGCCACTCGGGCTTGAGCCGCGGGTCATCCGGCCGCGACTCGATCCCGACCCCGGTCAGGATACGGGCGAGCGCCTCCACGTCGGCCTGGGCATAGCCGGAGCCGACGCCCATGGTGTGGAGTTCCATGATCTCGCGCGCGTAGTTCTCGTTGATGCGCCCGACGGCGTTGTCCGCGTTGTCGAGGAAGCGCAGCATGGCGGGATGCCGCAACGTCGCCCCGAGGAGGTCGCGGAAGCGCCCCAGCGCGTGCGGCCGGATCGCCCGGTCCATGTAGTCGCCGACCATGGCCCGCAAATTCGCCTTGCCGGAATGGACGCTGAACCGGTTCAGCCAGAAGAAGGCCGCGCGCTCGCGCAGCTGGTCCGGGTTGTAGAGCGCCCGCAGGACGGTCCCGGCGACGGCGCCCCGCGCGAGGTCGTTCAGCGCGCCCTGGTAGGCGGTCTGCGCAGCCTTCTTCTCGTCCGGGTCTGCGACGGCGTTGGCCCGGCGGTTCTGCTCTTCGAGTTCGCGCACGGTCTCGACGAGCGGTCGCCCTGCGCCCGGCTGCGCCGCGAGTGCGGCGGCGAGCTCTGGCGGCGGCGCGGCCTCGAGCTTCGGGTGAAGCTGCGCGGCGAGCCACCGCGCGCGGCCGA
>CAHJXE010000256.1 GCA_903644085.1 Hyphomicrobiales bacterium | reverse complement strand
CGCGAGGGCGGCCGCCGCGAGCCGTCTCGCGCCGCGCGGCCATGATCCGAGGCCCGCCGGCCCCGGCGCGACACCCGTCAGGGACACGCGACGAGCACCTTGTTCGGCAGCGTGGCGCCGAAGCTCAGCGCCCCGGTCAATCCGGTGAATGCCGCCTCGCCCATGCCCTGAGCGCTCGCGAGTTCGGCGGGCTTCGGTCGCCCGACCTTCAGCACGCATCCCTTCGGCGCGCCGACGAGCTGCACGGCGTCCGCCGCCTCGTCCAACCGGAAGTCCACGAAGAAGGTCGGGTCGTAGAGGTCGAGCACGAGCGCCCGGTCCGCCTTGGCGGACGTCGGCAGCGGCAGCCGGAAATGCAGGGTCAGCTCGCCGTTCTGGTAGGTCAGGCGCGCGTCCGTCGGCGTCGCGAAGCCGAGCCGCACGCCGTTCGCCTTGGCGTGGGTGAACCAGGCGAACTCGGCGAGCGATTCGACGTTCGTCTTGGCGAGTTCGGCGAGTTCCTCGGAGGACGTCACGCCGTCGCCGTTCGCGTCCAAACCCTGCACCGCGAAGGCCGAATAGGCCTTGTCGAAGGTCCAGTCGTGGTCGAACGCGACGACGCGCCCATCCGGGCCGTACACGATACCCGCCTTGGCGACGATCCACACATGGGGATGCGCGAGGGCGGGGCTGGCCGCGAGGGCGAGCCCCAAGGCCGCGAAGAGGGAGAGAAGGGCGTTCCGCATCGAGCCTCGAGCAAGCGTCGCGCCGTCCTGTGCCGCCCAATCCTGTTCGATTTACGACAAGCCGGAGGATCGAAGCAGCTCAACGAGCGGCTGCCTTGGTTAACGCCGCGTTAGCGCGCCGACCAGCCCGGCTCGCCGGAGCTCGATTCGCGGGATGCTGATCGCGTCGCGAAGCGGGAAGGTCGACACGGCCTCGCCGGCCTCGTCCGTCACCTCGTATCGCTCGTGATCGACATCCCGGGCGGAGCGGATCAGCGTCGCTGAGGATGTCCGTCGCGCTCTCGGCGGCTTCCTGGCGGACCTCGTCCAGGCCCGCGAGCTCCATGCCTTCGAGATCGCGGACATAGTCGTTCGGCTCCCAAGCGGTTCGTCGTGTTGCTGACGATGAGGCGTGCGCATTCCCGCGAGGACCGATCGATTTGACAAACCGCGCCGGCTCGGCAATCTTGACGCCGCCGGGAGCGCGCGTTCCGCTTATGCGGAGCCTCCGGACGCGCAGCCGGCCGTCTCTCGCCAATGCGGCACTTAAGGCGATCGCCCGGGGCGATCCTGCCATGGTTTCCCTGACGTATGTCGTTCGCAGAACTCGGATTGAGTGACAAGGTCCAGGAGGCCGTCACGGCCGCGGGCTATACGCAACCCACCCCCATTCAGGCCGAGGCCATCCCGCACGTGCTCGCGCGGCGCGACGTGCTCGGCATCGCGCAGACCGGGACCGGCAAGACGGCGGCCTTCACCCTGCCGATGTTGACGCTGCTGGAGACCGGGCGCGCGCGGGCCCGCATGCCCCGCACCCTCATCCTGGAGCCGACCCGGGAGCTCGCCGCACAGGTCGAGGAGAACTTCGACCGCTACGGCGTCAATCACCGCCTCTCGGTGGCGCTTCTCATCGGGGGCATGTCCTTCGGCGACCAGGACGTGAAGATCACCCGCGGCGTCGACGTGTTGATCGCGACACCCGGCCGCCTGCTCGATCATCACGAGCGCGGCAAGCTCTTGCTCAGCGGCGTCGAGCTCCTGGTGATCGACGAGGCCGACCGCATGCTCGACATGGGATTCATTCCCGATATCGAGCGGATCGTGAAGCTCGTGCCCTTCACGCGTCAGACGCTCTTCTTCTCCGCCACGATGCCGCCCGAGATCACGCGGCTCGCCGACGCCTTCCTGCACAACCCCGTCCGGGTCGAGGTCGCGCGTCCCGCCTCGACCGCCGCGACGATCACCCAGCGCCTCTACGCGACGGGCGGCGAGGGGCACGAGAAGCGCGAGCGCCTGCGCGACCTCATCCGCAGCGCGCCCGACTTCAAGAACGCGATTATCTTCTGCAACCGCAAGCGCGACGTCGCGCTCCTGCATACCTCGCTCGTGCGCCACGGCTTCAACGCCGCCGCGCTGCACGGCGACCTCGACCAGCACGCCCGCATGGCGGCGCTCGACAGCTTCCGCAACGGCTCGGTCGACCTCCTGGTCGCGAGCGACGTCGCGGCGCGCGGCCTCGACATCCCGGCGGTCAGCCACGTGCTGAATTTCGACGTGCCGACCCACGCCGAGGATTACGTGCACCGCATCGGCCGCACGGGCCGCGCCGGCCGCACGGGCCACGCCTTCACGCTGGTGGCGCCCGGGGACGAGAAGATCCTCTCGGCGATCGAATCGCTGATCGGCCAGCCCGTCGAGTGGGAGGGCCAGACGACAGCCGAGTCGGGCTTCGAGCCCGCGCGCCGCTCCTCGCGAGGTGGACGCGGCGAGCGCTCGGATCGCCCGCGTGGCGGCTCCCGAGAGGATGGATCGCGCGAGCGCGGTTCACGTGAAGGTGGACGCGGTCGCTCCCGCGGTGGCTCCGAACGCGCCGCCCGTCCCGACTCCGAGGCACGTGCCCCGCGTGAGGACCTGATCGCCGCCGAGGATCGTCCCCCACGTGAGGATCGTCCCCCACGTGAGGATCGTCCCCCACGCGAGGAGAGGGCGCCGCGCGAAGATCGTCCGACGCGGGAGCCCCGGCCGCCGCGCGAGGCGCGTGCGCCCCGTGAGGATCGGCCGGCTCGCGAGGAGCGGCCCCCACGTGAGTCGAGGTTGGAGCGAGCGCCCGATCGTGGCCCGCGCCCTCCCCGCCCGGCCTATCAGCGCGAGCCGGACGACGGGGTCGTGGGCCTCGGCGACCACGTCCCGGCCTTCCTCACGCGCGCGACGCCCGTCAAGGCGCGAGACTGAGGTGACCTAAGCTTCGTCTCCCGACAACTCGCCTGATCGTTTCCGAGACCGCTTCGCCTCGCGCGACACCGACAGCGCGAGTTCGCCCCAGCGCTTCGCCTCGTCCGGGTCATCGAGCGCGTCGACGGGGATGCGCCAGTAGCTCATCGCGACCGCGCGGCCCTGCCGATCGTAGGTGAAGGGCGAGGAGCCCGCTTCGCGCAACGCCGACGCGGTCGTCGCGTCCGCTTTCATGAAGATCTCGCCGTCGATCACGATCGCGAAGATGCGGCCGTCACGGTAAAGCCCCATGCCGCCGAACATGCGGCGGATCGCGATCTCACCGAACTCGCGGAAGACCTCGCGAACGTCCTCCGGCGACACGCGGCACAACCGGCGTCAGGCGCTCGCGCCGACCATCTCGGCCGCGACGGGCGTGATCGCGACCGATTCGCCGCAGCCGCAGGCGGAGGTCTGGTTCGGGTTCTTGAACACGAAGCCGGACGACATCTTGGTCGTCTCGAAATCCATCTCGGTCCCCAGCAGGAAGAGCACGGCCTTGGGGTCGATCAGGACCTTCACGCCCTTGTCCTCCACGACCTCGTCCAGGGGACGGATCTCGTCGGCATATTCCATCGTGTAGGACATGCCCGCGCAACCACCGTTCTTCACGCCGACGCGAAGGCCCGCGACGGGCGTCTCGGACCGGGCCATGATGGACTTCACGCGATCGGCGGCCTTGTCCGTCAGCGTGACGACCTTGAAGCGGGACACGGGCATGTGAAGCTCTCTCGCGGGCCGTCGCGCGGCCCTTGTGCGCCCTTCTCATGTAGCGCCGAACCGCGATCTTTCAAAGCCGGGGCGCGGCATCGGTCCGCGCGGGAGGGTTGCGGTCACGTCGGCGGCGGCTCAGAAGCTCCGATGGCGGCCGCCTCCGCGGACCGGGACGGACCTCATGACGGACGCGCTCACGGACGAGTTCAAGCAGGCCATGCGGAGGCTCGCCTCCACGGTGGCGATCGTCACGGCCGAGCACGAGGGCGAATGGTACGGCATGACCGCGACCGCCGTGACCTCCGCCTCCGCGGACCCGCCCGCGCTCGCGGTCGGGGTCAACCGGACGGCGAGCATCCACTTGCCCATCACGGCCTCCGGACGCATGTGCGTGAACCTGCTGCGCACGCGCCACGACGTCCTGGTCGCGCCCTTCTCGGGCGGCACGAGCCGGGCCGAGCGCTTCGACCACGGGGATTGGCTCAACGATGACGGAATACCCTACCTCGCGGACGCGCAGGTGAGCTTCTTCTGCCGCGTCGAGGCGGAACTCGCCTATGGCAGCCACACGCTGTTCGTGGGGCGCATCGAGCGGCTGGTGGTCGATCCGTCCGTCGAGCCGCTGATCTGGCAGGACGGCCGGATGGCGATGACCGCCGCCCTTCCCGAGCCGCCGCCCGCGGAGGGGCCGGAGGACTGATCTCGACGGGAGCCACGTCAGCCCCGCCCAGATAGCCCTGCCCTCACCGCGCGTCCCACCCATCGATGAACTCGTCTACGACGAGCGCGGCAAGCAGGAACCAGGGTGCGCCCCGGTAGGAGGGCAGCGTGCGGAACGGCAGACCCTCGTAGGCGCCGGGCTCGGCCGAGTCGCCGATCATCCGCCGCGCGATCGTGTGGCCGAACCACGTCGCGCGCGCGATCCCGCTGCCACGATAGCCGCCCGCGAAGAACAACCCGTCCACCTGCCCGAGATGCGGGAGGCCGTCGAAGGTGGTGGCCGTCTCGCCGTGCCAGTAATGCGAGACGAGGTTCTGCTCGAGTTCGGGGAAGACGCGCAGCATCTGGCGGCGCAGGTGGAAGGCGTTGGTGCGCGCCACGTCAGCGTCGCCGAGTTTCCGTACCCGACTGCCGAACAGGATACGCCGCCCGTCGGGCGAGGGCCGGGCATAGATCGCGACCCTCTCGCTGCCGGTGAGCATGCGTCGCTTCGGCATCAACCGCGCCATCACGGCGTAGGGCAGCCGCTCGGTCGCGATCATCGCGCTGCGGATCGGCGTCAGGCGGCGCTGGAGGTACGGCACGAGTCCGCCCGTGTGGCCGTTCGTCGCGACGAGGACCTGCCCGGCCCGGGTCTCCCCGGCGGCGGTCGCGACCGTGAAGCCGCCGGCGTCGGGGCGCAGGTCTGTCACGCGCGCGCCGG
>CAHJXE010000255.1 GCA_903644085.1 Hyphomicrobiales bacterium | reverse complement strand
GATCGGGACGGGGAGGCGGCGTCCGCCCTCGCGAGTGCGATCGGCGCGCGGGCCGAGACGCTCGACGTGACCGACCTCGACGCCGTCGCGCGGGTGCTGGGCGGGACCGGTCCGTTCGACATCCTGGTCAACAACGCGGGCGCGGACCAGCACGCCTTCTTCACGCAGACGGGGCCGGCCGACTGGCGCCGGCTCCTCGCGGTCAACCTCGAATCGGTGCTCGCCTGCACGCACGCCGTGCTGCCCGCGATGCAGCGCGCCCGCTATGGCCGCATCGTCAACGTGGCGTCCGAGGCGGGGCGGCTCGGGTCGCGCGGCGGCTCCGTCTACGCGGCCGCCAAGGGAGGCGTCATCGCGTTCACCAAGTCGATCGCGCGGGAGAACGCGCGCTACGCCATCACGGCGAACGTCGTGGCGCCGGGGCCGATCCGCACCCCCATGCTGGAGCGGGCGATCGCGGAGGGCGGCCCGAACGTCCTGCCCGCCATGGTGGCGGCCACGCAGATGAACCGGCTCGGCGAGCCGGACGAGGTCGCGGCCGCCATCCTGTTCCTGGTCTCCGAGGAGGCGGGCTACATCACGGGCGAGACCCTCGGGGTGTCGGGCGGCATGGGCATGGGCGGGTGAACGGCGGGCGGGTGGACGACGCGGCCGACCCGACGCCGCCCGTCGAACGCGTGATCGCGCGCATCCGGGCCGTCTACGGCGAATGGGGGCGCGAGACAGGCATCGCGGAGATGCGCCGGGACTGGGACGCATTGTTCGGCGCGACGCTGCCCGAGGGCGCGGTCGAGACGATCCAGGACGGCCTCGGCCCGGCGGCCTGGATCAGGAGCCCGGGCGTCGACCGCGACCGCGTGGTCGTCTACCTGCACGGCGGCGGATTCCGCCTCGGCTCGCCGGCCTCGCACCGTGCCCTCATGCTGCGCCTGTCCGAGGCGAGCCGCTGCAGCGTGCTCGCGGTCCGGTATCGCCTCGGGCCGGAGCACGGCTTCCCGGCCCCGATCGAGGACGCGTTGGGCGCCTGGGACTGGGTTCTCGCGCGGGTCGGTGATCCACGACGCATCGCGGTGGCGGGCGATTCCGCCGGAGGCGGGCTCGCGCTCTCGACGATGCTGTCGCTGCGCGACGCTGGCCGCTCGCTCCCGGCGGCATGCTATCTGATGTCGCCCTGGACGGACCTCGCGGCGACCGGCGAGAGTTTCACGACGCGCGCCGAGCGGGACCCGATCCACCAGCGCGCGATGATCCTGGCGCTGGCGAAAGGATACCTCGCGGCCTCGGGCGCCGACCCGACGGCGCCGCTCGCCTCCCCGCTCTACGCGGATCTGGCGGGCCTGCCGCCCCTGCTGGTACAAGTCGGCGACCGGGAGACGGTGCTCGACGATTCCCGCGTGCTCGCCGCGCGGGCCCGGGAGGCGGGCGTCGCGGTGGAGCTGCAGGTCTGGGACGAGATGATCCACATCTTCCAGCTCTTCGCCGCCGACCTGCCCGAGGCGCGCGACGCCATCGCGTCGGCGGGCGCCTTCCTGGACCGGCACCTCACGGCGCGTGCAGTCACAGCGTGACGCCGGACCTCATCTGCCCGACGGCGCGCGGCGCGACCTCCGGCTTCAGCCGCCAGTCGGGGCCGAAATCCGCGAGAGCGTGGAAGTCCAGCGGCCGCGTGGTGGCGAGCCGGCGCAGGCGCTCCTCGTAGCCCGCCACGTAGCCCTCCCGCGTCGCGTCATCGACGAAGTTGACCGAGTAGGCGACGACGGGCGGCAGAACTTCGAAACCCGTATAGGCGAGCGTGCCGTTCTGGAGCGGCCACAGCACCACGTCGAGCTCGCCGACGAGCCCGCCCGGCTCGCACATGGTCGCGTAGGCGGCGGTCGAGGTGACCACCATGGCGCGCCGACCCTTGAGCCCGCCCGTATCGTAGCGTCGGCCGTTGCCGTACGCGACGCCGCTGACGAGGACGCGGTCGAGCCACCCCTTCAGGATCGCCGGCACGGAGAACCACCAGAGCGGGAATTGCAGGATGAGCATGTCGCACCAGACGAGCTTCTCGATCTCGCGCGCGATGTCGGGGCTGAACGCCTCGTGGGCGACCGCGTGCTTCTGCTCGCGGTCGTATTGCAGCCGCTCCGGGAAGCGCCGCTCGTGGAAGTCCGCCCCGGTCGCCACGGGATTGAACCCCATCGCGTAGAGGTCCGAGACCTTCGTCTCGTGCCCCTCGGAGGCCAGTACCGCGAGCGACCGCTCCAGGAGCGCGGCGTTGAACGATCGCGGCTCGTGATGGGCGTAGACGATCAGGACCTTCATACGCGACCCCGCATCTTTCGCCCCCGTTGTTTGTCAGACCGGTGGTCCGGTTTATGATCCGCACGGTCGAGCAAGTGGACGATCCTGTCAATGTCGGATCGGCGGCAACCATCGCCCTCGAGGTCACGCGCCCTCGAAGGACGGCTCGCGCTTCTCCCCGAACGCCGCACGCCCTTCCTGGAGATCGCGGCTGCCGTAGAGGATCGCTTGCGCGTCCGCTTCCGCCCGCAGCATCTCGTCGAGGTCGCGCGGCATCCGCGCGAGGAGCGCCTTGGCGAAGCCGTTGGAGAGCGGCGCCTTGGCGGCGAGCTCCAGCGCCAGCGCCAGCGCCGCCGTCTCGGCCTCGCCGGCCGCGACCACCATCTCGGCCAGGCCCCAACGTTCCGCCTCGGCGGCGTCGAGCGTGCGGCCGGTCATGATCGCGAACTTGGCGCGGCCGAGCCCCATGCGGAGCGGGAGCGCCCAGGTGGCCCCGAGATCCGGCACGAGGCCGATCCGGTTGAAGGAGCAGGTGAACTTCGCGGTCCCGGACGCCACCACGATGTCGCAGAGCGCCGCGAGCGACAGGCCGGCCCCGATCGCGTGGCCCTCCACGGCCGCGACGACGGGCTTCTCGGATTGCACGACGAGCCGGACGAGGCGGTGGACGAGCGCCATGCGCTGTCGCCCCGCGACCGCCGTGATGCCCGCCATGCCGGTGATGTCGCCGCCCGCGCAGAACGTGCCGCCGGCGCCCGACAGGACGACGACCCGGCAGGCCGTGTCCGCCATCGCGCCCTCCAGCCCCGCGACGAGTGCGGCGCGCAGCGGGATCGACAGCGCGTTGCGCCGCGCCGGCTGGTTCAGCACGAGCCGCGTCACGGGCCCGTCCTGGTGGACCTGGACGAGCATGTCGTCGCCGCTCATCGGAGCTCTCCCCTGACCCGCTCGTCGTAGAGCCTCTTGTGGCACGCCATCAGGCGTCCGCTAGGCCCACGATCGCGATGGCCGCGACGTTCTGGTTCGGCATCCCGCCGAGATTGTGGGACAGGCCGAAGACGGGCGGCGTCCGGCGTTGCCGCTCGCCCGCGCGCCCGAGCAGTTGCAGGTAATTCTCGTAGATCATGCGCAAGCCGGACGCGCCGATCGGGTGGCCGAAGCATTTGAGCCCGCCGTCGATCTGGCAGGGATTCGTGCCGTCCGCGTCGAAGACGCCGTCCAGGATGTCCGTCACGGCCGCGCCCTCCAGGCTGATCTGCAAGTCCTCCATGGTGACGAGCTCGGTTACGGAGAAGCAATCGTGCACCTCCATGAGGCTGATCTGCCGGCGCGGGTCCGTGATGCCGGCCTCCTTGTAGGCGCGGTCGGCCGCGACCCGGGTCGTGTGGAAATAGCTGCCGTCCCAGCCCGCGCCTTGCAGCTCCCACCCGTTCGATACGGCGAGTTGCAGCGCCTTCACGGTCACGAGGTCGCGCTTGCCGAGCCCGCGGGCGATCTCGGGTGTCGTCACGATGGCGCAGGCCGCGCCGTCCGAGACGCCGCAGCAATCGAACAGCCCCAGCGGCTCCGCGACCATCGGGGCGTTGAGCACGGTCTCCTCGCTGATCGCCTTGCGCAGGTGCGCCTTCGGGTTCTTGACGCCGTTCGCGTGGCTCTTCACCGACACATGCGCCATCGCGCGCTTGAGGTCGGCCTTGGCGATGCCGTGCCGCGCCCGGTAGGCGCCCGCGAGCTGGGCGAAGTTGCCCGGCGCCGAGCCCTGCACGCCCACCATGTCGAAGGTCGTGCCGCGCGTGCGGGCCGGGAGGCCGCCATACCCGGTATCCTTCAGCTTCTCGACCCCGATCGCGAGCGCGATGTCGGCGGCGCCGCTCGCGACCGCGTAGACGGCCCCGCGAAAGGCCTCCGTGCCGGACGCGCAGTAGTTCTCGACCTTGGTGACCGGGATGTTCGGCAGCCGGAGCGCCACGGAGGCGGGGACGCCGGACGCGCCGGTGTTGACGGAATCCATAGCGACCGACAGCCAGGCGGCGTCGATCTGCGAGGTGTCGATCCCGGCATCCGCCAGCGCCTCGAGATAGGCCTCCACCATGAGGCCGTCGGCGTCCGCGTCCCAGCGCTCGCCGAACTTCGCGCATCCCATCCCGAGGATCGCGACCTTGTCCTTGATGCCCGACGCCATGACGTGGATCTCCTCGGTGACGGTCAGAAGGCGGGCGCGGCCTTCCAGAAGTAGCGCCGGAAGCCGCGCAGGTCGTCGAACGCCTTGACGCGGAACATCATCCGCATCGACCGGCCGACCTCGACGTCCTCCGGGTCGACGTCGCAGAACTCCGACGTCATCCGGCCACCCTCCTCGAACTCGACCATGCCGTAGAAGAGCGGCGGGTCGGGCGTGTAGGCGAGGTTGTCGGCCGTGTGGGTGAGGATGCGGGCCGGCCGCTCGGCCAGCGGGTAATCCTCCTGCGTGCCGACGGAGCGGTCGTTCGGGTTGACGCTGATCGCGGATCTCGGGAACTGCACGGTGCCGGTCGTCGCGCAGCGTCCGCCGACGAGGCCGAGCACCGTCTTGCGCTCGCGCCACAACGCGGTCAGCGGCTGCTTCTGGTCGAGTTCGGCGCGCATGCCGCGCTCGACCTCGAGCTCGCCCGCGATCGTGAGATATCTGACGTAGTTCGTCTCCGGCTTGCGCCGCGCGAGCCAGCCTGACACGCCGAGACGCGGCCGGGGCGCGACGGCCCCCGTGCGCTCGAACAGGACGGCCTCGCTGCCCGACCCGAAGGCCGCGACCAGGATGCGATCGCCCGGCGAGGCCTCCTCCAGCACCCGCGCCAACATGA
>CAHJXE010000254.1 GCA_903644085.1 Hyphomicrobiales bacterium | reverse complement strand
CGCCCCGCGCGCTCGTGCGCCGCGCCGCCGGCTGGCTCCAGGGATGAGCGCCGCGACGACGCGCGTGATGGGCCTCGTGATGGGCCTTCTGCCCGAGCGGCTGCGCGAGCCCGCGCGCCAGTTCGCGACCTTCTTCGGCGTCGGGATGGTCGCCGCGATCGTGCATTACGGGCTGCTGTTCAGCCTGGTCGAGGGCTACGGGCTCGACCCGGTGCCGGCCTCCCTCACGGGGTTCAGCGCGGGCGGGGTCGTGTCCTACCTGCTCAACCGCCGCCACACCTACCGGAGCGACCGACCGCACCGGGAGGCGACGTGGCGCTTCCTCGTCGTCTCGGCCATCGGCTTCGGGCTCACCTGGGGCCTGATGGCGCTCTTCGTACGGACGCTGGGCGCGCCCTACCTGCCCGCTCAGCTCGTGACGACCGGCATCGTGCTCGTCTGGCACTTCCTCGCCCACAAGGTCTGGACGTTCCGTGGACCCGTGATCCCGTGACGAGCGGCGTCACGCGTTCGCGGTCAGTGCCCCGCGCAGGTCCGCGCCCGTCGTCAGCCAGCCGAAGAAGCGCTCGACGTTGAACTCGCTCGCGGCCTGCGCGCCCTCGCCGGCCGCGAGCGTCGCGTCGCTCACCATCACGGGAAAGTATTCGCGGTGGTACGCGTCGCGGATCGTGCTCTCGACGCAGACGTTCGTCGCGACCCCGCAGACGAGCACGGTGTCGATGCGCCGGGCGGACAGGATCTGGTCGAGCCCGGTCCCGGCGAACCCGCTGTAGCGGCTCTTCGCGATCACGAGGTCGCCGGGGCGCGGGGTCAGCTCGTCCACGATCGCGTAATCCCAGGTACCCTTCGTGATGAGCTTGCCCGAGTAGTCGGGGTTGTCGCGCATGAAGCGCAGCGCGTTCGACTTGTGCCAGACGGGCGCGGTCGGGCCGCCGACGTCGCGCCCGTCCGGCTCGAACCCGTTCTGAAGATAGATGACCGGGATCCCGACCGCCCGGCAGGCGTCGATCGTGCGACGCGCCTCCGCGATCACGGGCGGGCTGCCCGACACGTCGAACCCCACGAGGTCGAGATAGCCGCCGGGCGAGCAGTAGGCGTTCTGCATGTCGACGACGATCAGCGCCGCGCGCTCCGTCGCGACGCTGATCGAGTCCGGCCGAGCCGGAAGCGTGATGGTACGGGACATGGGGGGCGCTCCTCGTTGGCCGCGGAGCAGGTTTCAGGCCAGCGCGCGTCGCGCTCGCCAACGCTCTTCGAGGGAAAGAGACGTGCCGCCCCGCCGGCGGGAGCCGACGACCTCTCTTGAACATCCACTCCGATACACGGCCCCGCATAACGAACCGAACGGGACCGGTGTAAGTTACGGATGTAGGTTACGGATTCGACGCTCAACCGGGACGGACACGTGCGAAGTCAGATCGATGTCGTGAATTCGAGACGCGTTCTCTGTGTGTTTCCGGCCTATACGCCGTCATTCGGGACCTTCGCGCACGCCTACCCGCTGATGGGCGGCGTGAAGGCGTTCATGCCCCCACAAGGGTTGCTCCTCATCGCGGCCTATATGCCGGAGACGTGGCCGGTCCGCTTCGTGGACGAGAACATCGCGCGCGCGACCCCGGAGGATTTCGCCTGGGCGGACGTCGTGTTCGTGAGCGGCATGCACGTCCAGGCACCGCAGATCGAGGATATTCGCGCGCGGGCCGCCACGGCCGGCACGGTAACCGTGCTCGGAGGCCCCTCCGTGTCCGGCGCGCCCGAATGGTACGGCGCCTTCGACTATCTCCATATCGGCGAGATGGGCGACGCCACGGACCGCCTGATCGCGACGCTCGACGCCAGCGTCGCGCGCCCGCCCGAGCAGGTGCGCTTCGAGACCGTCGAGCGCCTCGCGCTCTGCGACTTCCCGACGCCCGCCTACGATCAGGTGCCGCTGCGCCGCTACCTCATCGGCAGCCTGCAATTCTCCAGCGGTTGCCCGTATCGCTGCGAATTCTGCGACATCCCGGCCCTCTACGGTCGCCAGCCGCGGCTGAAGACGCCCGAGCAGCTGTTGGGCGAACTCGATGCGCTGCTCGCGCAGCCGGTGCGGCCGGCGGTCGTCTACTTCGTGGACGACAACTTCATCGGCAACCGCAAGGCGACGCGCGACATGCTGCCCCACGTGGTCGCGTGGCAGAAGCGCAACGGCTACCCGATCCAGTTCGCCTGCGAGGCGACGCTGAACCTCGCCCAGCAGCCCGAGATCATGGAGCTGATGCGGCAGGCGAACTTCATGACGGTGTTCGTGGGGATCGAGACGCCGGACCCCGCGGCTCTGCGCCAGATGGACAAGGGCCACAACGCGAAGCTCCCGATCCTGCAATCGATCGAGACGCTGAACGGCTACGGGCTCGAGGTGACGTCGGGCATCATCATGGGGCTCGATTCCGACAGCCCCGAGAGCGAGGAGCGGCTGCGCGCCTTCGTGGACGCCTCGAAGGTGCCCGTGCTGACGATCAACCTGTTGCAGGCGCTGCCGAAGACCCCGCTCTGGGACCGGCTCGACAAGGCGGGCCGGCTCGACCACGACCCCGCGCGGGAATCGAACGTGCGCTTCGTGCAGCCCTACCAGGAGGTGCTGGACGGATGGCGGCGCTCCATCGCGCATGCCTACACGCCGGAGAACCTGTTCTCGCGCTTCGTCCACCAGATGGACGCGACCTACCGCCACCGGATCAAGACGCCGGCGCGCGCTCAGCTCACGCGCTCCAACCTGCGGCGCGGGCTCGTGCTCGGCTTCAACATCGTGACGCGGATCGGCATCGGGTCCGATTACCGCCGCGTGTTCTGGCGAGCGGCCTGGCAGGCGCTGAAGCGGGGCCAGATCGAGGCCATCTTCAACATGGGCTTCGTCGCCCACCACCTGATCCGCTTCACCCGCGAGGCGTTGGCGGGCGATCAGAATGCGTCGTTCTACGCGGCACGCAGCGGCGATCCGGGCAACATCCAGCCCGAGAGCCTGGAGCCGCGCGCCGCCGCCCGGGCGGCCTAGACGTTGAGCGGCCTCGTTCGTCCTCAGCGCTTCCGCGCGGGGGCGGGGGACGGCGCGTTCGCTTTGTTGTAATCCATGATCGCGGTCTGGCAGCCGGGCGACAGCTCGGCCATCCTGGCCTGGAAGCATTGCTGCACGCCGGGCGAGCCCGGATCGTACATGGAGCAGAGCCGCATGTAGTCGCCCGTGCAGACACGGCGGAACACCGCCTCCTCCTGGGGGGTCATCGCGAGCGCCTGACCTGCGACGCCGAGCGCGAACGCGATCCCGAGGGCGGCGGTTTTCATCGAGTTCATACGTCTGCTTCCGGTGTCGTCGAGCGCCTTATGCCACGATCCGGCCGGAGAGTGTACCTCCCGGTCCGGCGCGGTTTCGTCAGGCGTGTCTTCGTCAGGCGTGTCTTCGTCAGGCGTGTCCTGCCTGGCTCGACAGCATGCCGAGGTCGATCCCGATCTTTCGCACCGCGAGGTCGTACTTGGATTCGAGCGAGGGGCCGAAGACGAGGGTCGGATCGGCCGGGCAGTTCAGCCAGCCGTTCGCCTGGATCTCGCTCTCGAGCTGGCCCGGCGACCAGCCCGCATAGCCGAGCGCCAGCACGGCGCTCTCCGGCCCGCCGCCGCCCGCGATGGCGCGCAGGATGTCGACGGTCGCGGTGAGGCACACACCCTCGTCGATCGGCAGCGTCGAGTCGTCGATGAAGAAGTCCGGCGAGTGCAGCACGAAGCCGCGGCTCGTCTCGACCGGGCCGCCGACGAGCACGTGCATGCGCTCGACGCGCGAGGGAAGCCGGATCGCCCCGTCCTGTGGGATGATGTCGAGCTGCACCAGCAGGTCCGGGAAGCTGAGGTCGGCCGCGGGCTTGTTCAGCACGATCCCCATCGCGCCCTCCCGGGAATGGGCGCACACGTAGATGACGGTGCGCTGGAAGCGCTCGTCCGACATGCCCGGCATGGCGATGAGCATCTGGCCGTCGAGGTAGCCGGGGCCGCGGGAGGTGCCGGAAGAGGCGCCGGAGGAGCGGAGCGATCGCATCGGCACGATGCTACCCAAGGGGCGGCGATTGTCCACCCCGTCGCATCGCAGCACGCGCGTGCCGCCTCGACGACGCGAGCTCTGTCCGGTATCGACCCCCATCCACGACCGGAGACGCGAGATGACGATCAAGATCGGCGACCACCTGCCCCAGACGACCTTCCGGGTCATGACGGAGGACGGGCCGGCCGCGAAGAGCACCGACGACGTGTTCCGGGGCCGCAAGGTCGTGCTGGTCGCGGTGCCGGGCGCGTTCACGCCGACCTGCGACCGCAACCACCTGCCGGGCTACGTGCAGCGCGCGGACGAGATCAAGGCGGCCGGGATCGACGCCGTGCTGGTGACGGCGGTGAACGACGTGTTCGTGCTCAAGGCCTGGAGCAAGTCCGCGGAGGCCGACGGCAAGGTCGAGATGCTGTCGGACGGCAACGCGGAGTTCGCCAAGGCGCTCGGCCTCTCCTTCGACGGCTCCGGCTTCGGGCTCGGCACGCGCTCGCAGCGCTACTCCATGCTCGTCGACGACGGCGTCGTGCGCGCGGTCAACGTGGAGGACTCCCCCGGCAAGGCCGACATCTCCAGCGCCGACGCCTTCCTGAAGCAGATGGGCGAGGGGCAGCAGGCGAACTGACGCCGCGATGGGGCCGGCACGGATCCTCGCGCTCGGCCTCGCCCTCGCTGCCTCCTATGCCCTCACAGCCTCCCCTGCCCTCAAAGCCTCTCCTGCCCTCGCGGCGGAGCGGCCCGAGACCTGCCCCGGCACGACGAGCGTCGAGCGCGTAGCCGGCATCTCGCCATCGGGCGACCTCCTGATCGAGGGCGGGACCGCGATCCGGATCGCGGATATCCGCCCGCCCGAGGCCGGGGCTGCGGCCTCCCGCGCCCGCGCCTGGCTCGCCTCGCTGACGGGCGAGCCGGTCGAGATCACCCGGATCGACGCGCCCGACCGCTGGGGCCGCGTTCTGATGGAGCGCCGGGAGGCTGTTCGCGCAAGCAAGGCGAAGGAGCCGCAAGACCAAAAAGTGCACAACCTGCAGGAGCTCGAGGAGGTGTGCGACGCCGCCGCC
>CAHJXE010000253.1 GCA_903644085.1 Hyphomicrobiales bacterium | reverse complement strand
TTCGCGCTCGAACTCGAATGGTTGCCGGTGCAGGGCTACACGCCGATCGCTCAAGGGCTCTGGCCCTGGTTCCAGAACCTCATCCTGCCCTCGATCGCCCTCGGCACCGTCTACATCGCGCTCATCGCCCGTATTACCCGCGCCACCATGCTGGAGGTGCTGGCGCAGGATTACGTGAAGACCGCGACCGCGAAGGGGCTCGGCCAGCGCGCCATCCTGTTCGTCCACGCACTGAAGAACGCGTCGGTCCCGATCGTGACGGTCATCGGGCTCGGCATCGCGCTCCTCATCGGCGGCGCGGTCGTGACTGAGAGCGTGTTCGTGATTCCGGGTCTCGGCCGGCTGACGGTCGATGCGATCCTGCGGCGCGACTACCCGGTCATTCAGGGCGTCGTCCTGCTGTTCAGCTTCTGCTACGTGCTGGTCAATCTCGGGATCGACCTCGCCTACATGCTGCTCGATCCGAGGATCCGCTATTGAGTGCCGCCTTCGCCGACCGGAGCCTCATCCCGGACCATGTCGTCGCGGCGCCGGACCTGCCGGACATCTTCCCCACCGTCAGGCGCCGAGGGGGCATCGTCGGGCTGATCCGGCGGCACCCCACAACCGCGATCGGCCTCGCGCTGCTCGCGATCATGCTGATCTGCGCGGTGTTCGCGCCCTATCTCGCGACGGTCGATCCGACGGCGCTCTCGCCCGCGCGACGCACGCGGGTCCCGTCCGCGCAATACTGGTTCGGTACCGACATGCTCGGCCGTGACGTCTACTCGCGCGTCATCTACGGCACGCGCGTCTCGCTCATCGTCGGGTTCTCGGTCGCCTTCCTGGCGTCCGTCGCCGGCCTCGCGATCGGGCTCGTGTCCGGCTTCGTGCGGGTGCTCGACGGCGTGGTGATGCGCATCATGGACGGGTTGATGTCGATCCCGCCGATCCTGCTGGCGGTCGCCCTCATGGCGCTCACTCGAGGGTCGGTCGGCAACGTCGTCACCGCCATCACGATCGCCGAGATCCCCCGCGTGGCGCGGCTCGTGCGCGGGGTCGTGTTGTCCTTGCGCGAGCAGCCCTATGTCGACGGCGCGGTCGCGTCCGGCACCACGGTCCCGATGATCATCTGGCGCCACATCCTGCCGAACACGCTGGCCCCGCTCAGCGTGCAGGCGACCTACATCTGCGCCTCCGCGATGATCACGGAGGCGATCCTCTCCTTTATCGGGGCCGGTACGCCGCCCAACATCCCCTCCTGGGGCAACATCATGGCGGATGGCCGGGCGCTCTGGCAGGTGAAGCCCTACATCGTGTTCTTCCCCGGCGTGTTCCTGTCCCTGACCGTGCTCGCCGTGAACCTCGTGGGCGACGGGCTGCGCGACGCGCTCGACCCGCGCATGGCGAAGCGCCTCTGATGGCGCTCCTCGAAGTCGAGAACCTCCAGACGCATTTCCGCACGCCGGACGGCATCAACCGGGCGGTGGACGGCGTGTCGTTCCACGTCGAGGCCGGCGAGACGATCGCGATCGTGGGCGAGTCCGGGTGCGGCAAGTCCGTCACCGCGAACTCGATCCTGCGGCTCATCCCCGACACGATGGGTCGCTCGATGGGCGCGATCCGCTTCGAGGGGCGGGACCTTCTCACGCTCTCTCGCAAGGCCATGCGGCAGATCCGCGGTAACGAGATCTCGATGATCTTTCAGGAGCCGATGACGAGCCTGAACCCGGTCCTGACCGTCGGCCGGCAGATCGGCGAGACGCTGCGCCTGCACCAGGGCGTGGACCGCAAACAGGCCGAGGAGCGCTCGGTCGAAATGCTGACGCTCGTCGGCATCCCCGAGCCGCGCCGGCGCGTGCGCAACTATCCCCACCAGCTCTCGGGCGGCATGCGCCAGCGCGTGATGATCGCGATGGCGCTCGCCTGCTCGCCGAAGCTCCTCATCGCGGACGAGCCGACGACCGCGCTCGACGTGACGATCCAGGCCCAGATCCTCGACCTGATGCGCGACCTGAAGCGCCGGGTCGGGGCGGCGATCATCCTCATCACGCACGATCTCGGCGTCGTGGCCGAGGTCGCGAGCCGGGTCATCGTCATGTATGCCGGGCGCAAGATCGAGGAGGCTCCGGTCGCGGACCTGTTCCGCACGCCGCGCCATCCCTACACGCAGGGCCTGCTCGGCGCAGTACCGCGTCTCGGCTCGTCGCTCGACGGGCACCAGACGCGGCTGGCCGAGATTCCCGGCCTAGTGCCGAGCCTCAAGCGCAAGATCGAGGGCTGCGTCTTCGCCGGGCGCTGCCCACTCGTCACCGAACTCTGCCGCGAAGTGGCGCCGGCGCTCGCCCCCAAGGCGCCGGCCCACCTCGCGGCCTGCCATTACGCGCCCCGGGACGCATTCGCCGCATGAGCGGGCATCTCCTCGAAGTCAACGATCTCAAGAAGCATTTCCCCGTCCGGGGCGGAATGGTGGGTGGCAAAGGGGGCGCGATCCGGGCGGTCGACGGCGTATCCTTCTCGGTCGACCGCGGGGAGACGCTGTCGATCGTAGGCGAATCGGGCTGCGGCAAGTCGACGGTCGGCCGCGCCATCCTGCGGCTCATGGACGTCACGTCGGGGCAGGTCGTGCTCGACGGCACGCGCATCGACGACATGTCGGCCGGATCGATGCGGCCCTGGCGGCGGCGCATCCAGGTCGTGTTCCAGGACCCGTTCTCCAGCCTCAACCCGCGCATGAAGGTGCGCGACATCCTGGCCGAGCCGCTGCGCAACTTCGGTCTCGCGCGCGGGTCGAAGGCGACCGAGGTGCGCGTCGGCGAGTTGCTCGACACGGTGCGCCTGCCGCGCGACGCCGCGAGCCGCTTCCCGCATGAATTCTCCGGTGGACAGAGGCAGCGCATCGGCATCGCGCGGGCGCTCGCGCCCGAGCCGGACCTCATCATCTGCGACGAGGCGGTCTCGGCGCTCGACGTCTCGGTCAAGGCGCAGGTCGTCAACCTGCTCCAGGACCTGCAGCGCGACCTCGGCCTCGCGCTCCTCTTCATCAGCCACGACCTCGCGATCGTGGAGCATATGACGCACCGCGTCGCCGTCATGTATCTCGGCCAGATCGTCGAGATTGCGACCCGGACGAAGATCTTCGGCCAGCCCAAGCACCCCTATACGTTCGCGCTGCTCTCGGCCGTGCCGGTGCCGCAGCCGGGCGCCTCGCGAACCCGCGTCGTCCTCTCGGGCGACGTGCCGAGCCCGATCAACCCGCCATCTGGCTGCCGCTTCCACACGCGCTGCCCCTTCGTGTTCGACCGCTGCAAGGTCGAGGAGCCCCACCTGCGCGCCATCTCGCCGGGCCAGGAGGCCGCCTGCCACCTGCATGATCTGCCGGCGGAGCAGAACCCGCTGGCCTGAACCACGTCAGCGGCTCGCGCCGCGCGCCTCGATCGGCCACAGCTCGGCGACGCGCCCGTCTCTCACGCCGACATACCAGTCATGCAGGTTCACCGTCGGGTCGCAATGGCCGGGCACCAGCATCACGCGTTCGCCGAGACGGAGACCCTTGCCCGACCGGAACTCGATCTTGCCGTGCTCGTCCGAGACGCCGGTCACGGGAAGGTCTGGTCGGCCGAAGACCTGCGGCGCGCCCTTCTCGGTGCTGTAGGACTTGAGCCCGGCATCGACCACGGCCCAGTCCGCGCCGGAGACGCTCATGACGCCCGCCAGCACGAAGAGGCTGTGCTCGAACTCGGCGTAAGGCCGTCCGTCCTCGCCTTCGAGCCCCGCATACTCCCCGTCCATGAACACGTAGGACCCGGCCTGGAGCTCCGTGTAGACGCCGCTCTCCGCCTCGTTGCGGAACGTGCCGGTGCCCGCGCCGCCGACGATCCGGCAGACGAGCCCAAGCCGGTCGAGAGCGTCCAGCGTCTCGCGCACGGCCCGGATCGCGCCGTTGATCGCTGACCGACGCTCCGCCGCGCCGACCAGGTGCTGCGCCCGGCCGTGATAGGCCTGAAGGCCCTCGAAGCGCAGCCCCGGCGCGTCCGCGATGCGCCGGGCCAGATCGCCCGCGGCCAAGCCCGGCGCGATCCCGCACCGCCCCATCCCGACCTCGATCTCGACCAGCCCGCCGAGCTCCATGCCGGCCCGCAGCGCGGCGCGGGAGGCGGCCGCGACCTGCTCCGCGCTGTCGAAGCAGAGCGCGATCCGGGCCGTTCCGGCGAGCGCGGCCAACCGGTCGAGCTTCGCGTCGCCCACCACCTCGTTGGAGACCAGCACGTCGGATATGCCGCCGCGCACCAGTGCCTCGGCCTCGCCGACCTTCTGCACGCATTGTCCGACGGCACCCGCCGCGATCTGCCGCTTCGCGACCGAGACGCTCCTGTGGGTCTTCGCGTGCGCCCGCAGCGCGACGCCGGTCGACGCCACGTACGTCGCCATCCGGGCGACGTTGCGGTCGAACGCCTCGAGGTCGATCACGAGCGCGGGCGTGTCGATCTCGTCGAGAGCGGCCCCGATCGCGGCGGGCGGATCCTGCATGAGCGTCAATCCATATGGTCGGTCGCGACCATAGGCGAGGCCCGCGCCGGACGCGACTTGCCAAACCCGAGATCCGGCGCGACCAAGGTGGCGGGAATGACCGGACGAGACGCATGAGGGATTTCGAAAGGGGCGGCCGCTCGGCCGTGGTGGCCCGCAACGGAATGGCCGCGACCTCGCACCCGCTCTCCTCGCTGGCGGCCGTGAACGTGCTCCAGGCCGGCGGCAACGCCATGGACGCGGCCGTTTCAGCCTGCGCCGTCCAATGCGTGGTGGAGCCGGGCTCGACCGGGATCGGCGGCGACTGCTTCGCGCTGTATGCGCCGGGCGGGGTCGCGGAGCCGGTCGCCTATAACGGGTCGGGCCGCGCGCCCGCCGCCGCCACGACCGCGTGGTACCAGGGGCAGGGGATCGCGACGATCGAGCGCCACTCGCCTCATGCCGTGACCGTGCCCGGCGCGGTGGAGGCCTGGGAGCGGCTGCTCGCGGATCACGGCACGATTGGACTCGCGGACGCGCTGAAGCCTGCGATCGGGCTCGCGCGGGACGGCTACCCGATCTCGCCGCGCGTCCACTACGACTGGGCGGGACAGACGGCCTTCCTGACGCAGGACCCGACCGCGCGCCGCATCTTCCTGCCGGACG
>CAHJXE010000252.1 GCA_903644085.1 Hyphomicrobiales bacterium | reverse complement strand
GCCGGCTGCCCGCCCGACGGCGAGCCGATGGCGGCCGTCCAGGACCGCGCCTGCCGCGCCGTCGAGACCTGGCGGGGCCGGCATCCGGACGCGACCGTGGTGGCGGTCAGCCACGCCGACGTCATCAAGGCGGTCGTGTGCCGGTTTCTCGGCCTCTCGCTCGACCGGCATAACGCGTTCGAGATCGGCCCCGCGTCGCTGACGACGCTGGTCGCCTGGGCGGGCGGCGGCAAGGTCCTGCGGCTGAACGAGGCGGCTCCGTGAAGATCGTCGTCTTCGGCCTGACGATCTCGTCGTCCTGGGGCAACGGCCACGCGACGCTCTGGCGCGGGCTCGTCGGCGCGCTCGCGCGGCGCGGGCACCGCGTCGTCTTCTTCGAGCGTGACGCGCCCTACTACGCACAGAACCGCGACCTCATGGCGATCCCCGGCGGCGAGCTCGTGCTCTACGCCGATTGGGAGAGCGTGCGGGACCGCGCCGAGCGCGAGATCGCCGATTCCGACGTCGCGACCGTGACCTCCTACTGTCCGGACGGGCTCGCGGCGACCGACCTCGTGCTCGGCGCGACCCGGGCGACCCGGGTCTTCTACGACCTCGACACGCCCGTGACGCTGGCCCGGCTCGGGCGCGGCGAGACGACCGGCTACATCGGCCCGCGCGGCCTTCAGGATTTCGACCTCGTGCTCAGTTACACGGGCGGCGCGGCGCTGGAGGAACTGGCCTCGCGGCTGGGCGCCCGGCGCGTCGCGCCGCTCTACGGCCACGTCGACCCGACGGTGCATCGTCCGGCCCCGGCGGAGGAGCGCTTCCGGGCCGACCTCTCCTATCTCGGCACCTACGCGGCCGACCGGCAGGCGGCGCTCGAGACGCTGTTCGTCGAGCCCGCCCGGCGGCGCCCGGAGCGGCGTTTCCTGATCGGCGGCGCGCAATACCCGGCGGATTTTCCGTGGACGCCGAACATCTACTTCGTGCGCCACCTGCCGCCGCCCGAGCACCCGGCCTTCTTCTCCTCCGGCCGGCTGACGCTGAACGTCACCCGCGAGGCGATGGCCGCGATGGGCTGGTGCCCCTCCGGCCGGCTCTTCGAGGCGGCGGCCTGCGGCGTGCCGATCCTCTCCGATACCTGGGAGGGGCTCGACGCCTTCTTCGAGCCGGACGCCGAGATCCTCATCGCGACGACGACCGCGGAGGCGACGGCCGCGATCGACCTCGGGGACGACGAACTGCGGCGTATCGCGGCCGCGGCGCGTGAGCGCGTGCTGGCCGAGCACACCTCCGACCGGCGCGTGCTCGACTTGGAGCGCGCGCTGGACACGGTCCGCGAGCCGGCCTTGAGCGAGGCCTGACGATGTGGGGCATCATCCCGGCCGCGGGGCGCGGCAGCCGCATCCAGCCGCTCGCCTTCTCGAAGGAGCTGCTCCCCGTCGGCAGCCGGCTGGAGAACGGCGTCGAGCGCCCCTGCGCGGTCTCCGAGTACCTCGTCGAGCGCATGATCCGGGGCGGCGCGGACAAGATCTGCTTCGTGATCTCGCCCGGTAAGTCCGACATCCTGGGCTATTACGGTGGCGGCTACGGCGAGGCCGCGATCGCCTACGTGGTGCAGCCGCAGGCCTCGGGGCTCTGCGACGCGATCTTCCGGGCGATCCCGCTCGTCGCGCCCGACGAGCCGGTCATCGTCGGCCTGCCGGACACGGTCTGGTTCCCCGAGACGGCGCTCGCCGAGCTTCCGGACGACGTCCTCTCCTTCCTGCTCTTCCCGGTCGATCATCCCGAGTTCTTCGATGCCGTGGTGCTGGACGCGCGCGACGACGTCCTTGAGATCCGGGTGAAGCAGCCCGATCCCGGCTCGAACTGGATCTGGGGCGCGTTCAAGATGCCGGGCCGCGTGCTGCACGCGCTGCACGCGCTGTGGCGCGAGCGGCTCTGCGCGGACGAGTTCATGGGCACGCTCGTCAACGCCTACTTGGCGGGCGGCGGCCGGGCGGTCGGCGTCAAGGCGGGGTCGAGCTACGTCGATGTCGGCACGCTCGGCGGCTACCGCTCCGCCATCACGCTGCTGAGCGAGGCGGCGGAGGGCGCGGACGGGGCAGGGGCCCGCGTGGGGCTCGGCTGGCCCGCCGGGCACCGGCCGGAGACCAAGCGAAGCACAGGCGCGGAGGAGACACGCCGCTCATGACCACCACCCTCTCGCAGGAGGAGATCCGCCGGCAGGCCGACGCGATCGGCCCCTGGTTCCACAACATGGATCTCGGCGGCGTGTGGACCGCGCCCGACCACTTCCTCGGCGATTATCCGGGCGTGAAGTTCCGCGGCTTCGCGGACGCGATCCCGGCCGACCTCACGGGCCGCTCCGTGCTCGATATCGGGTGCAACGGCGGCTTCTACTCGATCGAGATGAAGAAGCGCGGCGCCGAGCGCGTCCTCGGGATCGACTTCGACGAGGATTACCTGACGCAGGCGCGCTTCGCGGCGCGCGTCACCGGCCACGACATCGAGTTCGCCAAGCTCTCCGTCTACGACGTCGGGTCGTTGGGCGAGCGCTTCGACGTCGTGATCTTCATGGGCGTCCTCTACCACCTGCGCCATCCGTTGCTCGCGCTCGACCTCATCCACGAGCACGTGGCGGGCGACCTCCTCCTCTACCAGTCGCTGCAGCGCGGCTCGGCCGCCATCGACGAGGTGCCGGAGAATGCGGATTTCTGGGACGTCGAGATGTTCGACCGCCCGGGCTACCCGAAGCTCCACTTCATCGAGCACAGCTACTCGAATGACCCGACGAACTGGTGGGCGCCGAACGCCGCCGCGTCCGCCGCGATGCTGCGCTCGGCCGGGTTCGAGATCCTGCGCCACCCGGAGGAGGAGGTGTTCGTATGCCGGCGCGTCGAGGTGAGGCCCGTGCCCTGGTCGGGCGCGGTCTACCCCGCGCGCCCCGCCCCGCGCGGTTCGGCCGGATCGTGATACGATCGGCGTCGGGTCCGATGGAGGTCGTCATGCCCACAGCGTTGGCCGAGCGGCTCGGCCGCATGTCGCCCGCCGAGTTCTGGTCCTTCTACGAAGCACGGCCAGACGGTGAACGGTGGGAACTTTACGATGGCGTTCCCGTGATGATGATGACGCCCGTCTTCCCGATCCATAACCGCATCGGCAGCAACTTCGAACGATTGCTCAACGACGCGCTCGCTGAGCACGACCCGAGCCGCATCGCCTACCAGCGTCTCGGCATCGAGCTTCCAGATGTAGGAGACTACCGGCCGGAGCCCGACGTCTCGGTCATCGACTACGACCTCCCGCCGAACGATCGCTACCCGACGCGAGCCTACCTGCTCGCCGAGATCGTCTCCTCCACCGATCGCGAGCGCGTGCCCGGCACCCGCGAGACCCGCATCGCGGCGAAGCGGCGCATCTATCGCCAGCATGCCGCTTGCGAGGCCGTGCTGACGATCGAGCAGGACCGGATCGAGGTCTTGATCGAGACGCCGACGGCCGATGGCTGGACGTCGTGGACCCTGACCGACCCGGACGCCGAACTCGCCCTGCCGACCTTCGGGCTGCGCTGCCGGGTCGGCGACCTGTACGAGCATACCCCGCTGCGCTCGCGGCGGGCTTCAGGAGAACGGCCGTGATCGAAGCCGCGATGATCTGGAACGAGCCCAACAACAAGTCGCATTGGGACCCGGCGCTCGACCCCGATTGGTCGAAGTTCGGCCGGATGGTCAATCTGGCGTGTCAGGCCATCCGGGCCGAGAACACGAGCCTGCCTCGCGTGCTGGGCGGCATGTCGCCGATCGACCCGAACTTCGTGAACCGCCTCGCGGGCTACGGCGTGATGGAGAACATCGACGCGCTTGCCGTCCACGGCTTCCCGCTCGACTGGAACCTGTGGTCGATCCACGACTGGCCGGCGAAGCTCGACGAGATCCGCGCCGTGACCGACAAGCCCGTCTGGGTCTCCGAGGTCGGCATCTCGACCTTCGGGGCGGACGAGGTCCAGCTCTGGGGGCTTCGCCGGACGGCCGAACTCCTGCGCGGCCGGACGCCCCGTGCCCACTGGTACAGCCTCTACGACCTGCCCCAGGCCTGGGAGGCGACGACCCGTCACAAGGAGGCGGAGGGCTCCTCCTACTACCGGCATTTCGCCATGGGCCTCCTGCGCGAGGACGGCACGCCGAAGCCCTCGGCGGAGATCTTCTCCGAGTTCACGCCCGAGATGGGGCTCTGCCAATGGTTCCACTACGAGGACCACCGGCTCGACGACGCGGTCGCCTGGATGAAGCGGCTCGGCGTCACCTACCTGCGCACCGGCCTGTCCTGGGCCGATTCGTTCCGCCCGGACGCGCTGCGCTGGTTCGACCGGCAGATGGAGGCGCTCCGCGACTTCGACGTGACGGTGACGTTCTGCTTCACGCCCGAGCACCTCGGCATCGAGCCCCACCACACGAGCCCGCCGCGCGAGCCGGAGCTGTTCGCGGAATTCTGCGCCGACATGATCCGTCGCTACGCGCCGTCGGCGGGCGCGATGGTGCGGGCCGCGGAGTAGATCAGGAGATAGCCATCCGGCCGGGCACCGATACGTTGGCAGCTGTCCCGGAGCGCTATCCTTTGCCGTGATCGTGCGTGCTGGACCACCATACGGACAAGACAACGATCCCGAGCGCGATCATGACGAGGCCGAGCATGATGTAAGGCGTGGTTTCGGCATGAGGCCCGATTCCGTTCATGATCTCAGCCCTCCCAGCACGCTTCGCCCGATATAGTGGATGCCGGCCCCCATCAACACCCATCCCGGAGCCGCGAGACCGAAGAACCTGATCTGGTCAGGCGTCAGATTGCTGAGACCGTACAGCACAGCGAAGAAGGGCGCCACGAGGCCGGCGCCGATAACAGCGACGGCCAAATTATTCAGGAACGTGGCTGACAGCTTGATCCGTTCGTTGCGGGCGACGCGCTGGTCATCGTCCGTCACCATTCCCATCACCTCTCGCGCACTGTTCAATCCAAGCCTCTGCCTCGAAGATAATATGATTCTGCACGGCGTGGTACGTGGCCGGAGTGACAGAAAACCCATATGGATGCTGGCAGCTGTGCAACGATGATCACGAACGTCGAACTTGCCTACTCCCCGCGGGTACGTCGGTGCCGGTCGCCGAGTGGCGACCTCGTAACGCTTCGCC
>CAHJXE010000251.1 GCA_903644085.1 Hyphomicrobiales bacterium | reverse complement strand
CGCGACAGGCCTCGGCGGCGCGCGCGAGCGAGGGCGCGGCCGCGACCTCGGCCAGGAGGCGGCGCGCGGCGCGGCTCGATGCCAGCAGTTCCAGCGACTTCGCGAGCCAGACCGTCCAGGTGAGGACGGACGCGAAGGCGAGGCCGACCATGACGGTCTGAACGATGTAATCCGCGGCCAGGAACATGCCCCAGGGCGAGAGATTGTGGGGCAGCGCCGCCTGGATGGCTGGGCGTGACGTCGCGGGCTCGGCCGAGAGGGTCGGCCCGGCGGGCATGGCCGGACCCGGAGATATTGCCGATGGAGCGGTGGCGACGACCGGCGGCGCGCCGGAGGCATCCTGGGCCACGGCGAGGGGTACACCCGCCAGAGCCATCACGCTCGCGAAGGCCGCGATCCGCAGAAGGCCGAGACAACCTCTCGTGGTGACCAGATTGATGAGAGGAGGTCTCATCGGGCTATTAGAGTCGAATGCGGGGCGCGGCGTCGCGAAACGAGGTGTATCGGCCATAGGGCTGACATATGCCTCCGCCCCGTACAGGGAAACCAGCTGATCGACATCACGCCGCAATATTATCACAGACGGGGGAGGCGTGGGGCTTGCGGCCCGCGGCTCGCCGATACGCTGCGCATCGTCGGCCGCGAGCGCGCGCCTGATTGACGCTGCCCGGCAGGCCCGGTCTAATCCTTGCAAGCTGACGCTATCACCGGCAGGAGTACCGGCCAGCGTGCCGGACAATCGTCAGCAAGGGGTGTCATGTCGAGATTCGTGCGTATCGGGATCGTGGGCGGCCTCACGCTGATGTTGGCCGGAGCGGCCGCGGCACAGACCACCGCTCCTCAAGGGGGCGGGACGCCCAAGAAGGGCGGCGCGCTCCAGCTCGTCGTGACGCCCGAGCCGCCGGGTCTGATGCTGGGCCTGACCCAGAACGGCCCCACCCAGATGATCGCCAGCAACATCTACGAATCGCTGCTGCGCTACGACGTGAAGCTGAACCCGATGCCCTCGCTCGCGAAGAGCTGGGAGATCTCCCCCGACCAGACCGTCTACACGTTCAAGCTCCAGGACGGGGTGACGTGGCACGACGGCAAGCCGTTCGGGGCCGACGACGTCGTCTTCTCGCTCGACGTCTTCCTGCGCGAGGTTCACCCCCGCTGGCGTCAGATCGCCAACAACCAAGTGAAATCGATCGAGAAGCTCGACGACCTGACCGTCAGGATCACCACGAAACAGCCCTTCGGGCCCTTCATGCTGTCCCAGGAGGCGGCGTCCGCCCCGATCATCCCGAAACACATCTACGCGGGAACGGACTACCGCGCGAACCCGGCGAACAACACGCCGATCGGCACGGGTCCGATGAAGTTCGCCGAGTGGCGCAAGGGCTCCTTCGTCAAGCTCGTCCGCAACGAGGCCTATTGGGACAAGGGTCGCCCGCTGCTCGACGAGATGTATTTCCAGTTCATCCCGGACGCGGCCTCGCGCGCGGTCGCCTACGAGACCGGCAAGGTCGACGTGCTGACGGGCGGGTCGGTCGAGGTCTTCGACGTGGCGCGGCTCGCGAAGCTGCCGAACACCTGCGTGACGAACGGCGGGTGGGAGATGTTCGCCCCGCACGCCTGGATCACGCCGAACGTGAAGAACGGCATCCTGGGCAACAAGCAGTTCCGTCAGGCCATGATGTACGCGATCGACCGTGATTTCGGCCGCGACGTCATCTGGTCCGGTTACGGCAAGGTCCCCACGGGTCCGATCTCGTCGAAGACCAAGTTCTACTCCGACCAGGGCGTCACCAAATACACCTACGATCCCGCAAAGGCGAAGGAGTTGGTCAAGGCGTCCGGCTACAAGGGCGAGACCATCAGGTTCCTCAGCCTACCCTACGGAGAGACGTGGCAGCGCTGGGCAGAGGCGATCAAGCAGAACTTCGACGACGTCGGCATCAAGATGGAGATCGTCTCGACCGACGTTCCCGGCTGGACGCAGAAGGTGTCGAACTTCGATTTCGACCTGACCTTCAACTTCCTCTACCAGTACGGCGACCCGGCGATCGGGGTGGCCCGCTCATACGTGACCAGCAACATCGTCAAGGGCAATCCGTTCGGCAATGTCGGGCAGTACTCCAACCCCGAGGTCGACAAGCTCTTCGCCGAAGCGGCGGTCGCGCCGACCGAGAAGCGCCAGGACCTCTACACGAAGGTGCAGCAGATCACGGCCGACGACCTGCCGCTCCTCTGGCTGCTCGAGATGGACTTCCCGACCGTCTCCCGCTGCAACGTCAAGGATCTCGTGACGACGTCCATCGGCGTGAACGACTCGGCGAAGAACGTCTGGAAGCAGTGACGCTCGTCGCATCGTCGTGACATCGCGGTGAACCTCGCCCGCTTTCTCGCCTCGCGCCTCGTCAAGGGCGTGCTCGTCCTCATGGCGATCGCGATCGTCAACTTCGCGCTGATCCGCGCCGCCCCGGGCGACCCCGCGACCGTCATGGCCGGGGAGGCGGGGGCGGCCGACGAGGCCTTCGTGCAGCAATTGCGCGAGCGCTTCGGGCTCGACCGCCCGATTCTCGAACAGCTCGGGATCTACCTGAAGGGCGTCGCGACGCTCGACCTCGGCTTCAGCTACCGGCAGGGACGCTCGGTCGCGAGCCTGATCGCGGACCGGCTGCCCGCGACGCTTCTCTTGACCGGGACCGCGTTCGTGATCTCCTTGGCGCTCGGCATGCTGCTCGGCGCGCTGGCGGCACGGCGGGTGGGCCGGCCGGCCGATACGGCAATTACCGTCGTGGCGCTGCTCTTCTACGCAACGCCGCTATTCTGGATCGCCTTGATGAGCCAGATCGTGTTCTCGCTGAAGCTCGGGCTCTTGCCGAATGTCGGCTACGAGACCATCGGGGCGAACCTCTCCGGGGGCGATCGCGCGCTCGACATCGCGCACCACTTGGTGCTGCCCGCCTTGACCCTCGGGCTTTTCTTCACTGCGCTCTATGCCCGGATGATGCGCGCCTCCATGCTCGAGATCGCGGGCGCCGATTACGTCCGCACGGCGCGCGCGAAGGGCGTCGCGCCGGGGTCGCTGACGCGTCGGCACATCGCGCGCAACGCCATCCTGCCCGTCGTGACGCTGGCCGGCCTCCAGGCCGGGCAGATCGTGGGCGGGGCGGTGCTGACCGAGACGGTCTTCGCGTGGCCAGGCATCGGCCGGCTCATGTTCGAGTCGCTCGCGCAGCGCGACTACCAGGTGCTGCTCGGCGTGTTCTTCGTGTCCTCCGCCATGGTGGTGCTGTTCAACCTGGCGACCGACCTGACCTATCGCTTCGTCGACCCTCGCATTCAGATGGGCGCGTGACCTTCCTCGCCCGCTTCAGCCGCAACCGCGGTGCTCTCATCGGCCTCGTGATCCTCGTGGTGATCGTGGCGGCCGCGGTCGCGGCGCCGCTCCTCTACCCCGTCTCGCCCTGGCGGATGGTCTCGCGGCCCTTCCTCGCGCCTCTCGTCAACGACCGGTACCCCTTCGGCACGGACGCGCTCGGGCGCGACGTCGCGTCCGGCCTGATGCACGGCGCGCGCGTCTCCCTCCTGATCGGGCTCGTCTCGACCGCCGTCGCGCTCGCGATCGGCGTGCCGCTCGGCGCCGTCGCGGGCTATGTGGGCGGGCTCGCGGACGAGGCCGCGATGCGCTTCACGGAGCTGTTCCAGACGATCCCGAGCTTCGCGCTGGCGATCGTGATCGTGGCGATCCTGCAGCCCTCGATCTCGTCCATCGTGCTCGCGATCGCGCTCGTCACCTGGCCGCCGGTCGCGCGGCTGGTGCGCGGCGAGGTGCTGTCGCTCCGGCGGCGCGACTACGTGGACGCGGCCGTCACGCTCGGCCAGCGCACGCCCCGGATCATCATGGCGGAGATCCTGCCGAACACCGTCGCGCCGATCATCGTGATGGCGTCCCTGATGGTGGCGTCCGCGATCCTGCTCGAATCCTCGCTGTCGTTCCTCGGTCTCGGCGATCCGAACCTGATGACCTGGGGCTACATGGTGGGCGCGGGCCGCACCCGCCTCATCGACGCGTGGTGGATCTCCTTCTTCCCCGGCCTCGCCATCGTGCTGGCGGTGCTCGCCCTCAACCTCGTGGGGGAGGGGCTCAGCGACGCCCTCAACCCGCGCCTCGCCGGAGACAGATCACGATGACCGAGAGCCCCGGCCCCGTCCTCCAGATCGACAACCTGAGCCTCGCGCTCCCCAAGGTCGCCGACCGCCAATACGCGATCCGCGACCTCTCGCTGTCGATCCATCCCGGCGAGACGCTCTGCGTCGTGGGCGAATCGGGGTCCGGCAAGTCCATGACCGCGCTCGCGACGATCGGGCTGCTGCCCGGCTCCGTGAAGGCGGCCGGCGGCGCGATCAAGCTCGCCGGGCGCAACCTGCTGGGTCTCTCCGAATCGCAGATGCGGGACGTGCGCGGGCGCGAGATCGGCATGATCTTCCAGGAGCCGATGACGTCGCTGAACCCGGTCATGCGCGTCTCGGACCAGATCGTCGAGACGTTCGAGGCGCACGGCGCGCTCGACCGCAAGGGCCGGCGTGATCGCACGCTCGAGCTCATCCGCGAGGTCGGGCTGCCGGACCCCGTGGCGATCTCGCGCGCCTATCCGCACGAGCTCTCGGGCGGCCAGCGCCAGCGCGTGATGATCGCGATGGCGCTCGCCATGGAGCCGAAACTCATCATCGCGGACGAGCCCACGACCGCGCTCGACGTGACCACTCAGGCGCAGATCCTCAAGCTCATCGACGCCCTACGCAAGAAGCACGGCACGGCGGTCCTGTTCATCACGCACGATTTCGGCGTCGTGGCGGAGATCGCCGACCGGGTCGCGGTGCTCCAGCACGGCGTGCGCGTCGAGGAGGGGACGGCCGCCGAGGTGCTGCGCAACCCGCAGCACGAGTACACGAAACGCCTCCTCGCGGCCGTGCCCTCGCTCGTGCCGCCGCCGCCGAAACAGCTCGGCGGCGCCCCACAGGCCTTCGTGGTCAAGGACCTCACCAAGACCTATGGCGGTCGGGGGCTGTTCCGGAAGAGCCGCGAGGTGAAGGCCGCAGACGGCGTCTCCTTCTCGATCCAGCGCGGCGAGACGCTGGGGCTCGTCGGCGAATCCGGCTCCGGCAAATCGACCGTCGGGCGCTGC
>CAHJXE010000250.1 GCA_903644085.1 Hyphomicrobiales bacterium | reverse complement strand
GGGACGTCGCCCCGCTCTCGCCCGCCTCCCGGGCCGCCTGCGCGGCGTTCCACCCGGCATAGAGCCGGTCGGCCGATGTGACCGCGAGGAGCCCGACATCGCGCCGGTCCTCCGCCATCAGGCCGACCGCCGCGATCGCCTCCGGGGCGACCGCCCCCTGGTAGGCGACCACGATCTCGGCGTTCGGCCCCGGCCGGCGCAGCCAGTAGCCGCCCGCCACCATGTCGGCCTCGAGCTCCGCGCCGACCTCGCGGCGGGGTTGCTCCAGCGCGCGGGTCGAGAGGCGGAAATAGGACGAGCCGCCGGCGGCGTCCGGCAGCCAGGTCGCCGGGTCCGGGTCCCGCTCGCCCGAGAGCTGCATGTGCGCGAAGGCGAAGCGCAGGAGGATCGCGAGCTCGTCCACGAAGGCGGGCTCGAAGGACGCGAGCCCGTCCTGCGCCAGGCCGATCAGCGGCGTCGCGATCGACTGGTGCGCCCCGCCCTCCGGCGCCAGCGTCACGCCGGACGGCGTCGCCACCACGATGAAGCGCGCGTCCTGGTAGCAGGCGTAGTTCAGCTGATCGAGCCCGCGCTCGATGAAGGGGTCGTACATCGTACCGACCGGCAGGAGGCGCTCGCCGAAGACCGAGTGCGAGAGCCCGAGCGCCGAGAGCATGATGAAGAGGTTCGCCTCCGCGATGCCGAGCTCCAGGTGCTGACCGTTCGGCGAGAAGCTCCAGTTGAAGGTCGACGGGATGCGCTCCTTCTTGAAGGTGTCGACCATCTCGTCGCGAGCGAACAATCCGCGCCGGTTCACCCAGGCGCCGAGATTGGTCGAGACCGTGACGTCGGGCGAAGTCGTGACGACCCGCCTGGCGAACTCGCCCTCGCCCTTGGCGATGTCGTGCATGAGGAGGCCGAATCCGGCCTGCGTGGAGAGCGAGGTGCCGGCGGGCACCGGCAGCCGCTCCGGCACCGGGATCGCCGGGGCCTCGTGGCGGCGACGGCCGGCCTGCACGAACGGGACGCGCCCGAGGAAGTCGCGGAACTCGTCCTCCGGCAGGCCGATGCCCTCGAAGGGCTCCCATTCGTGGCCCTCGCGCACGTTCATCGCGCGGCGCAAAGTGTCGACCTGGGTCGGCGTCATCAGCCCCGCATGGTTGTCCTTGTGGCCGGCGAGCGGCAGGCCGTGGCCCTTGATCGTGTAGGCGATGAAGCAGACGGGCCGGTCATGCGCGCGCGCCGCCTCGAAGGCCTCCACGAGGGACGGCATGTCGTGGCCCGCGAGGTTGCCCATCAGGGCCGCGAGCGCGTCGTCGGAGCGGCGCTCGATCAGCGCCGAGACCTCCCCCTGGTCGCCGATCTCGTCGAGGAGGCGCCGCCGCCAGGCCGCCCCGCCCCCGAAGGCCAGCGCCGAGTAGAGCTGGTTCGGGCAGGCCTCGATCCAGTCGCGCAGGCGCCCGCCGCCGGGCTCCGCGAAGGCCGCCTGCTGGAGCCGCCCGTGGCGCAAAACCACGACATCCCAGCCGAAATTGCGGAACATCGCCTCGAACTTCGCCCACAGCCCCTCGCGCACGACCGCGTCGAGGCTCTGGCGGTTGTAGTCCACGATCCACCAGGTGTTGCGCAGGCCATGCTTCCAGCCCTCCAGCAGGGCCTCGAAGATGTTGCCCTCGTCCATCTCGGCGTCGCCGATCAGCGCCACCATCCGGCCCTCGGGGCGGGCTTCGCCCGAGGGTCGATCCGTCGCGAAGCCCTTGGCGCGCACGTAGTCCTGCACCAGCGAGGAGAACAGCGTCTGGGCGACGCCCAATCCCACCGAGCCGGTCGAGAAGTCGACGTCGTCCACGTCCTTGGTGCGCGACGGGTAGGATTGCGCGCCCCCGAAGCCGCGGAAATTCTCCAGCTTCTCGCGCGTCTGGAGCCCGAACAGATATTGCAGCGCGTGGAAGATCGGGCTCGCATGCGGCTTCACCGCGACCCGGTCCTCCGGCCTCAGCACCGCGCCGTAGAGGGCCGCGAGGATCGTGGCCGAAGAGGCCGACGAGGCCTGGTGCCCGCCGACCTTCAGCCCGTCCGCGTGCGGGCGCAGGTGGTTCGCGTTGTGGATCGTCCAGGTGGAGAGCCACAGCGCCTTCGCGGTGAGCGCGTCGAGGAAGGGCAGGCGAGGATCGGGCATGGGGGGCTCGGCTGTTCGCGACGCCCCATGATCGAAGGTCCCCGCCCGGAACGCAACGGCGGCGAGCGGATGTCGGGACCCGAACGGTCCGGTGTGCGCCGACGCGCTCTCACTGCGCATGGCGAAGCTATCGCCTGTGGGCGTTCAGCGCGGGACACCTCTCCCCGACGGGGAGAGGTCGAGTCGGCGTGAGCCGACCGGGTGAGGGGGATGCGCGCTGTCCGGATAGCTCGCTTCCCCCTCACCCTGCCCTCTCTCCCTCGGGGAGAGGGTTCTCGCGCCACACTCTTCGGTCTCGGCACAAGGGACCGGTCCCAGAGTCTGATGCCATCCTGCGGCTCCCGCGGTATGGGTCGGCCAACGACACGCGACGGGGAGGAGCACCGCCATGTGGCAGCCGAGCACGTTCTACCCGGACCCGGCGATCGAGATCGTCGACCCGTCCTTCGAGCGCTACCGCGTGTTCAGCGCGGCCGTCGAGCGGCTCGCGACCGGGTGCCGGTGGAGCGAGGGGCCGGTCTGGTTCGGGGATGCGCGCCACCTCCTGTGGAGCGACATCCCGAACGACCGCATCCTCAGGTGGGAGGAGGAGACCGGCGCGGTCTCGGCGTACCGCAAGCCCTCCGGCTTCGCCAACGGCAACACGCGCGACCGCGCGGGGCGGCTCGTCACCTGCGAGCATGGCGGGCGGCGCGTGATCCGTACCGAACCCGACGGCGCGATCACCGTTCTGGCCGAGCGGTTCGAGGGGAAGCGCCTCAACTCGCCGAACGACGTCGTCGTCAAGTCCGACGGCTCGATCTGGTTCACCGACCCGGTCTTCGGCATCGTGGGCGATTACGAGGGCCACCGCGCCGAGCCCGAGCTGCCGCAGAACGTCTACCGCATCGACGGCGCCACGGGGGCGCTGAGCGTCGTGGCGCCGTCGATGCGCGGGCCGAACGGCCTCGCCTTCTCGCCGGACGAGCGGATCCTCTACCTCGTCGAATCGCGCGCGACGCCGAACCGGCTCATCCTCGCCTACGACGTCGAGGGCGAGACGCTCGCGAACGGGCGCACCTTCATCGATTGCGGGCCCGGCACGCCGGACGGGTTCCGCCTCGACGTCGACGGCAATCTCTGGTGCGGCTGGGGCATGGGCCGCCCGGAGCTCGACGGCGTGATGGTGTTCAACCCCGAGGCGACGCTCATCGGCCGCATCCGCCTGCCGGAGCGCTGCGCGAACCTGTGCTTCGGCGGCCGCAACCGCAACCGCCTGTTCATGGCGGCGAGCCAGTCGCTCTACGCGCTCTACGTCAACACGCGCGGCGTCGCGGGCGGGTGAGTCCCGAGAACGGCCGAGCCCGTCACTCGATCAGCGGCTCGGCGGCGCCGCTGCGGTCCACGCTCGACAGGCGCTCCACCATGTCGGCGCTCGCCTCGTTGAGGCCGATGAGCTCGACCTGCGTCCCCTGCCGCGCGAGGCGCGCCACCACGCGGTCGAGCGCCGCGATGGCCGACACGTCCCAGACGTGGGACGAGGTCAGGTCGACGCGGATGAGGGGAGCGCCCGCCGCGTCCGCGAAGGCCGACGTCACGGTCTCGGCCGAGGCGAAGAAGATCTGCCCCGACACCGCGTAGACCGGGACGCCGTCCGGGCCGGCCGACCGCTCCACGCGCACGAGCCGCGCGACCTTGAAGGCGAAGAACGCCCCGCTGAGGAGGACCCCCACCAGCACGCCGAGCGCGAGGTTGTGGCTCGCGACCGTGACGCCCGCCGTCGCGAGCATGACGGCGCCCGAGAGCTTGGGATGCCGCACGAGGTCGCGCAGCGAGGACCAGCTGAAGGTCGCGACCGAGACCGCGACCATCACCGCGACGAGCGCCGCCATCGGGATCCGGGCGACCCAGGGCTTCAGGGCGACCATGAGCACCAGGAGGAAGAAGCCCGCGCAGAAGGTCGAGACGCGTCCCCGGCCGCCATACTTCACGTTGCCGACGGTCTGCCCGATCATCGCGCAGCCCGCGATCCCGCCGAACAGGCCGGCCGCGACGTTCGCGAGGCCGAGCCCGGTCGATTCCCGGTCCTTGTCGCTCGTGCTGTCGGTCATCTCGTCGACGACGCCCGCGGTCATCAGGGTCTCGAGCAGACCCACGAACGCGATCGCGACCGCGTAGGGCGCCACGATGCCGAGCGTGTCGAGGCTGAGGGGCACGGCCGGCCACGCGAAAGCCGGCAGGCCGTTCGGCAGCGCGCCGAGGTCGCCGACGCTCCTGAGATGGAGGCCCGCCCCGACGCTGACGAGCGTCACGACCGCGATCGACACGAGCGGGGAGGGGACGACGGTCGTGATCCGCGGCAGCCCGTAGATGATCGCGAGCCCGAGGGCGACGAGCGCGTAGGTCTGCCAGCCGACGCCGATCAGCTCGGGGACCTGCGCGGAGAAGATCAGGATCGCGAGCGCGTTGACGAAGCCCGCGACCACGGATCGCGACACGAAGCGCATCAGGACCGCGAGCCGGGACAGGCCGAGCCCGACCTGGATCAGCCCCGCGAGCACCGTCGCGGCCAACAGGTAGGCGACGCCGTGCTCGCGCACCAGGAGGACCACGACGAGCGCGACCGAGCCGGCCGCGGCCGACACCATCGCGGGTCGCCCGCCCGCGACCGAGATCACCAGCGAGATCACGAAGGAGGAGAACAGCCCGACCTGCGGGTCGATGCCCGCCACATACGCGAAGGCGATGACCTCCGGGATGAGCGCGAAGGTGCTGACGAGCCCCGCGAGGGCGTCGCGCGTGATGTGGCGGGCCCAGCCGGGCCGATCGTCGGGATGGGTCATGGGATCTCTCGTCGCGCCGAAGCAGGGCAGCCGGGCGCGATCCGTGCGATCACGGCCCGACGGGGGTCGTTCGGGACACGGGTTCGCTACGGCGGCGAGAGCCGGAGGGCCGAGACGATCAGGCAGCGGGGCATGCGGGCGCTTTAGACGGGCTCGGGCCGCGTGAACAGTCCACCGGCGGCGTCACGGCCGCCGCGGCGGC
>CAHJXE010000249.1 GCA_903644085.1 Hyphomicrobiales bacterium | reverse complement strand
ATGTTGCGATAGGTGTATTTACCGCATCCGGCGTCTCAAGTGCCCGCCGTACCTGGATGGTAATCTCAGCTCTATAGGTTTCGATATTTGGGACGAGAGCAAACACGCTTGATGGAAGGGATGGTTGGACGGATATAAAGTAGAGCGTTATGTCATCGCTCTACCTCGAATAGCACCAGCTTGACGGAGGTCGCGCGAGTTGAAAGTAGCTCGATCGGGATAGTCGCAAGACGGGCGGGCGCCCATCCGGAGCCGTCCCGCCCCTCACCCGGTCGGGCGCTGCCGCGCCCGCTCGACCTCTCCCGATGGGAGAGGCTACGCGCGCTACTCCGCCGCCTCCACGTACAACTTACCTCCCTCCGCCAAGAACTCCGCGCTTTTCGCGCGCATCCCGGCCTCGGCGTCGGCCTGGGACATGGGTTCGGCCTCGGTCAGCACGCCGTGCGGGCCGGACGCGTCCTCCATGGCGAGCACGTCGGCCCGGAGGTCCTGGCTGATCTTCATCGAGCAGAATTTGGGACCGCACATCGAGCAGAAATGCGCGACCTTGTGGGCGTCCTTGGGGAGCGTCTCGTCGTGATAGGCGCGGGCGGTGTCGGGGTCGAGCGCGAGGTTGAACTGGTCCTCCCAGCGGAAGTCGAACCGCGCCTTCGAGATCGCGTCGTCGCGCACCTGCGCGGCCGGGTGGCCCTTGGCCAAATCTGCGGCGTGAGCCGCCAAGCGGTAGGTGATGACCCCTACCTTCACGTCGTCGCGGTTCGGCAGGCCCAGATGCTCCTTGGGCGTCACATAGCAGAGCATGGCCGTGCCGTACCAGCCGATCTGCGCCGCCCCGATGGCGCTCGTGATGTGGTCGTAGCCGGGCGCGATGTCGGTCGTCAGCGGTCCGAGCGTGTAGAAGGGCGCCTCGCCGCACTCCTTCAGCTGCTTCGTCATGTTGACCTTGATCTTGTGCATCGGCACGTGGCCGGGGCCCTCGATCATGACTTGGCAGCCCCGGTCCCACGCGACCTTGGTGAGCTCGCCCAGCGTCTCGAGCTCGGCGAACTGCGCGGCGTCGTTCGCGTCCGCGATGGAGCCGGGGCGCAACCCGTCGCCGAGCGAGAACGATACGTCGTAGGCCCGCATGATGTCGCAGATCTCGTCGAAATGCTCGTAGAGGAAGCTCTCGCGGTGACCCGCGAGGCACCAGCGCGCCATGATCGAGCCGCCGCGCGACACGATGCCGGTGGTGCGCCGCGCGGTCAGCGGCACGTGCGCGAGGCGGACGCCCGCGTGGATCGTGAAGTAGTCGACGCCCTGCTCGGCCTGCTCGATCAGCGTGTCCTTGAATACCTCCCAGTCGAGCTTGAGCGGGTCGCCGTCCACCTTCTCCAGCGCCTGATAGATCGGCACCGTGCCGATGGGCACTGGGGAGTTCCTCATAATCCAACTGCGGATGTTGTGGATGTTGCGCCCGGTCGAGAGGTCCATCACCGTGTCCGCGCCCCAGCGGATCGACCAGACGAGCTTCTCGACCTCGTCGGCGGCGGTCGAGACCACGGCCGAGTTCCCGATATTGGCGTTGATCTTAACGAGGAAGTTGCGGCCGATCGCCATCGGCTCCACCTCGGGGTGGTTGATGTTCGCCGGGATAATGGCGCGGCCGCGCGCGATCTCGGAGCGAACGAATTCGGGCGTGATGAAGGGCGGGATCTCGGCCCCGAAGGACTCGCCGTCCGCGATGGAGGCGTCCGCGTTCTGGACGGCCTGCTCGCGCGCGATGTTCTCGCGGTGTGCCACGTAGATCATCTCGTCCGTCACGATGCCGGCGCGCGCGAACTCGTACTGCGTGACCATCTGCCCGTCTCGGCCGCGCCGGATGGCGCGCTCGGCCGGGCAGGCGGCGACGAGCTTGTCGACGGAGATGTTGCCGTTATCCTCCGGCTTCACGGCGCGGGGTACCACGGTGTCGAAGCCCCGGGCCGCGATCCAGGGCTCGCGCACGCCGGGCAGGCCCTGCAGGAGGTCGATGCGCGCATCCGTCTCCGTATAAGGGCCGGACGGGTCGTAGACGCGCACCGGCGGCTCCATCGGGTCCGACAGCACGATCTCGCGCAGCGGCACCCGGATGTCGGGCCGGCCGGCCGCGGCCGCGTAGATTTTCCGGCTGCCGGTGATCGGGCCGGTCGTCACCGATTGCGGGACGCCTTTGGGCTTCTCGACATGGATCGTCATCGCGCGTGTCCTCCGGCCGGCGGGCATGGTTGCCCTTATGGGACTGCGGACGGAGGGGCGGAGTCGCGGCGTCGAGGCCGGTTCCCGTCCCTACGCCGGCATGACCCGGATCAGGTTGGAGGGTCACGGGGCCTACCCCGTATCTCAGCCCGTCGCTCGGGCCCCCCTCGGAACGGTTCGAATGTCGAACTCCGTTCGGCCGATGTCAACCTCGGCGCGGAACCGCGTCCGTATCGCGACATCCGGATCGTGGGTATTTCTCCCACATCAACGATCGAGAAAGGGAATCAGCGCATCGTGGCTGGGTCACAGCGTGCAGGTGATTCATGACGATTATCTCCACGTTCTCGTCCCGCTCCCGGCTCCAGATCGAGCTCACATCCCAGGTCGAGTCCGGCACCATCAAGTCGACCGACGCGGACGCGCTCAGCGGCGCGCTCCAGTCGATCGATTCGTCCCTCTCGGCGTCCCGGACGGCGGATTCCGGATCCTCCCGGCCCGATCCGTCGGAGGTGAAGTCCAAGATCGACAGCCTCATCGCCGGCCAGGTCAGCTCCGGCGCCCTCACGAGCGACCAGGCCGGCGAGTTGACGTCGCTGTTCCAGTCGGCTGGTCCCAAGGGTGGCCACGGTCACGGCGGCTCCGGCGGCGCGGGTGGTCCTCCTCCGGGTGGCGGTCCCGGCGGCCCGGGTGGCCCGGACGGCCCGCCGCCCGGTCCTGCGCCCGACGGATCGGACGATGTGGCCGACGCGTCGAGCACGACCACCACCTCGTCCTCATCGGACCTGCTGGCAGGTTTCGTGAAGCAGCTCCAGACCTCGCTCCAAGAGGGCTACGGGCAGAGCGGCACGTCGAAGACGTCCTCCTCGACCTCGCTCCTGTTCAGCATCACGGCTTGACGCCGGACGCGACCGGGCGCGGTACTCGCCACCGCGACCACGCCCGGACCCGATGCCCCGCGCGCCACGATCATCTCCCGACCCGGTCCTGACGCTCGCGACGTTCCTGCCCTACCGGCTGAACGTGGTGGCGGCTTCCGTCAGCGAGGGGCTCGCCCGCATCTACAGCGATCGGTTCGGCCTCGGCATCCCGGATTGGCGGGTGCTCGCCACGGTGGCCGAGTTCGGGTCGATCACCGCGAAGGCGATCGGCGCGCACGCTCACATGGGCAAGGTCAGGGTCAGCCGGGCCGCGGCGGCGCTGGAGGCGCGCGGCCTTATCCGACGCGACCGCAACGCGGCCGACATGCGTGAGGCCTTCCTCGTCCTAACGCCGCAGGGCGAGGCGGTCTACGCCGAGATCGTGCCGTTGGCGCTCGACTACGTGGCGCGATTGACGGCCGACCTCGGCCACGCGGACATCGTGGCGATCGACCTCGCGATCACGACGCTCACCCGCGCGGCCGACCGGATGGACCGGTGAGCCGCCTCACAGAGCGGGACCGGGCCCGTGCGAGATCCGCGACGACGTTCGCGCTCGCGCACGGGTCGTCGTCACGGTCATCTCGATCGGCCCAGCACGATCGTGTCGATCGCGAACGCCACCCCGTCCTCCTCGTTCGAGCGGGTATGGTGCGTCGCGGCCGCGCGGGCAGCGTCGCTGGCGTTGGCGACCGCGATCGACAGGCCGGCGGCGCGCAGCATCGGCACGTCGTTGTCCATGTCCCCGATCGCCGCGATCTCCTCCAGCGGGATGCCGGTGTGGCGCGACATCGCGGTCAGGAACGTGCCCTTGCTGATGCCCGCCGGGGTGACGTCGAGGTAGTAGGGTTGCGAGCGCGCCGCTGACGCCGTGTCGCCGAGCGCCGCCGCCAGCTCGACCTCGACGGCCGCGAGATGCGCGATGTCCGAGCTCGACCCGACGATCTTGCCCACCCGTCCGAGCACGCCCTCGAAGCTCGCCACGACAACCGGATCGGCCGCGATGGTGCGCTGCTCGCGCGGCACGTACTCGGCCTCCGGATCGGTCACGTACCAGCGCCCATCCGCGAAGACCCACACGGCGATGCCCGCCGCCTCCAGCCGGCGCACGGTCTCGCGGGCCGCATCCTCCGGCAGATCGTGCTCCTCGATGACGGTGGAATCGGGCGCGATGATCGACCCGCCGTTGAATGCGCCGACGGGCAGCGTGAGGCCCAGCGCCGCGACGGTCGCGCGGAGCCCCACGGGCGGCCGGCTCGACACGACCGTGAAGCCGATCCCCGCGGCTTCGAGGCGGCGAACAGCCGCGACCGTCCCGTCCGTGAGCGTCTTGTCGTGCGTGACGAGCGTGCCGTCGACGTCGGAGACCAGGAGGCGGATCGCTCGCGTCATCATGGACCCCCGGGGGCGGGCGCGCCGGTATCGCGTTCGAGCGCCGCCACGATGTCCTTGACGACCTCGCGCGGGTGCTTGTCGACCGAGACGGTAACCGGGTTCTCGTCCTCGCCCGGCGGCTCCAGCGTCTTGAATTGGCTGTCGAGCAGGCTCGCCGGCATGTAGTGGCCCTGCCGCAGCGCCATGCGGGCGCCGATCAGCTCCTTGTCGCCCTCGAGGTAGACGATGCGAACGGCGTCCGCGAGGCCGCCGACCAGCACCGCGCGATACTCGCGCTTCAGCGCCGAGCAGGCGAGGATCCCGTGGTGACCGGCCTCGTGCGTGCCGACGATCCAGTCGGCGATCGCCTGCAACCAGGGCCAGCGGTCCTTGTCGGTCAGCGGTGTGCCGGCCGCCATCTTCTCGACGTTGGCGGGCGGGTGGAACCAGTCGCCGTCCTCGAAGGTCCAGCCGAGCTCCCTGGCCAGCATGGCGGCGACCGTCGTCTTGCCGGAGCCCGACACGCCCATCACCACGAGTACGGAGGGAGGACCGCTGCGAGGCTTCTCCTTGCTTGCCTCGGCCTTCGACTCGTCCTCGCCCGTCATAGCAGGGCCATCTTGTCCGAGAGTCGAGTCTGGCTTGGGGAACCCTCTCCCCGAGGGGGAGAGGGCAG
>CAHJXE010000248.1 GCA_903644085.1 Hyphomicrobiales bacterium | reverse complement strand
CGACCGGCACGCCGAGCCGTTCCGCGGCCGCCTGGACGGGCGAGGGCCGCGTCCTGAGGCCCCGCCCGGAGGCGGCGGGCGCGCGGCTGTAGGCGGCCACGACCTCGTGACTCGCCGCGACGCGCTCCAGGGTGGGCACGGCGAAATCCGGCGTACCCATGAACACGACCCGGAGCGTCACCCGAGCGCGCTCACGCGTCCGTCGTCTCGCGCTTCGCGGCCTTCTCGAACTTCTTGATCACGCGGGTGCGCTTCAGCCGCGACAGGTGATCGATGAACAGGATGCCGTTCAGGTGGTCGATCTCGTGCTGGAGACAGGTCGAGAGCATGCCGTCCGCCTCGGTCTCGACGGTCCGGCCGTCGAGGTCGCGGTAGCGCACGCGCACCCGGTCCGGCCGCTCGACCTCCTCGTAGTATTCTGGGATCGACAGGCAGCCCTCCTCGTGAACCCGCGTCTCGTGCGAGGACCAGACGATCTCGGGATCGACCAGCACCAGCGGATCGCGATCTTCCTCCTTGCGGCCGAGATCCACGACGACGAGCCGCGTCGGCACCCCGACCTGGATCGCCGCGAGCCCGATCCCGGGCGCGTCGTACATCGTGGCCAGCATGTCGGCCGCGAGCGCGCGGACCTCCTGCGTGATCGGCCCGACGGGCGCGGACACGAGGCGGAGCTTGGCGTCGGGAAGCAGGACGAGCGGACGGACGGGCATGGCGGGCAGATAGGGGCTCGACCCGAGCCGGTCAAACTCTCGACTGAGCCGGTCGAACGACGGTCCGGGCGGCTCGCGTCAGGCCACCGCGCCCGGCATCGGGGCGGTGCGCCCCGCGATGAAGGCGTTGAGCACCTCGAGCAGCCGCTCCGTCGAGGCGGGCTTGTCGACCCAGGGCGTCTCGGCGAACTCGTCCTCTCGCGTCTCGCGGCTGTCGCGGGCGGAGAACAGGACGAACGGGATCGCGCGCTCGGCCAGCGCCCGCGCGGTCTGCCGTCCCGAGCCGTCGCGCAGGCTGACATCCACGATGGCGAGGTCGGGAGGGTCGACCGGCATCAGCGCCAGGACGTCCTCGGCGCAGATGAACGGCCCGGAGACTCGGAAGCCGAGATCGAGCAGATCCTCGGCGAGGCTGAGGCCGACGATCATGTCGCGCTCGACAACGAGGATGTGGCGACCCTTGTCCGTGAGACCGTCCGGCGACATCACGCAGCCCCGTGATCACATGATCGATCAATCGACCTCTTACGCCCAGAATGGTACCAACGCGATGAAAGCTACAATTCCTTTTTTATGAAAATTCCGTCATCTTTCGTCCAGGTACGTTAGATACCAAGTAAATAGAAGATTAACGTCGGTTTGAGTCCGTCTGTTGTGCGGCTGCGAAGATCTCAGAAAGCGGTTCGCTGGCGGATCGCGGCCGAGAGCGTCCCTTCGTCGAGGTAGTCGAGCTCGCCGCCGACCGGAACGCCGTGCGCGAGCCGCGTGACCTTGACGGGCAAGTGCCCGACGAGTTCGGTCACGTAATGGGCGGTCGTCTGACCGTCCACGGTGGCGCTCAAGGCCACGATGATCTCGCGCACATCCGGGTCGGTCGCCCGCGCGACCAGCGCGTCGAGCGAGAGATGCTCGGGTCGTACGCCGTCGAGCGGCGACAACACGCCGCCGAGCACGTGATACTGCGCCCGGATCGCGCCGGCACGCTCCAGCGCCCAGAGGTCCGACACGCTCTCCACCACCACGAGAATGGACGCGTCACGGCCCGCATCGCGGCAGATCGTGCAGGGATCGCTGGTGTCGATGTTGCCGCAGGTGCCGCACACGACGATGCGCTCGTTCGCGACCCGCATCGCGTCCGCGAGCGGCCCGAGGAGCTGTTCGCGCCGGCCGATGAGGTGGAGCGCGGCCCGCCTGGCCGAGCGCGGCCCGAGCCCCGGCATACGCGCCAAGAGCTGGATCAGCCGCTCGATCTCGGGGCCCGCGACGGCCTGCGCCATCTCGGGGGCGCGATCAGAACAGCTTCATGCCCGGCGGCAGGGGCAAGCCCTTGGTGACCTCCGCCATCCGGTCCTGCATCAGCCGCTCGGCCTTGCCGCGCGCGTCGTTCAGCGCCGCGACGAGCAGGTCCTCCAGGATCTCCGCCTCGTCCGCCACGAGGAGCGACGGGTCGATCCGGACCGACTTCACCGCGCCCTTGGCGGTCGACACGACCTTGACCACGCCGCCGCCCGACGCGCCCTCGACCTCCAGCGTGTCGAGCTCGGCCTGCACGTCCGCCATGCGCTGCTGCAGGCCCTGCGCCTGCTTCATCAGGCCCATGATGTCTTTCATCGGGTCATGTCTCCGGATCGGGTTCGTCGAGCGGTTCGTCGGAATCGGGTGCCGCGAGGGGCACGGGTTCGGGTTCGGGCGGCGCACGGTCTTCCACCCGCACGATCTCCGCGCCCGGGAAAGCGTCCATGACGGCCATCACGAGGGGGTGGCTCGCGGCGTCGCCGCGTCGCTCGCTCTCGCGGGCGCGCTTCAGCTCGGCGATCGTCGGCCCTCCGGTCTCGGCCGACAGCACCACGACCCAGGGCCGGCCCGTCCACTGGCCGAGCGCGCGGGAGAGTTCGTTCGGCAGGCTGCGCGCCGCGCCCTCCACCATGTCGATCTCGAGCCGCCCGTCCTCGAAGCGGACCGGTCGGACGTCGTGCTCGAGCGCGCGCTTCAGCGCGATGTCGCGCCGCTCGCCCGCCAGCGCCACCACGTCCTCGAACCGGGCGAGGCGCTGCGGCTCGGGTTTCGCGGGAGGCCGCGAAGGCTCGGGCTCGGGTTGGCGCGCGACCTCGACCGGCCGGGCGAGCGCGGCCGAACCGCCGCCCTGGCGCGCGAACGTAGGCTGCTCCCTTCGGTACTCAGCGACCTCATCCTGAGGTGCCTGCAAAGCAGGCCTCGAAGGAGCATCCAGCGATCTCTGAAGACCTCCTTCGAGGCTCGACCTTCGGTCGAGCGCCTCAGGATGAGGTCGCACGCTTTCGGTAAGACGTAGCGGTTCTGCGACGGGCAGCGGCGCGCCGGCACGCAGCCGCCGCAACGCGTCCTCCGGCGAGGGCAAGTCGGCCGCGTAGGCGAGGCGCACGAGCGCCATCTCGGCCGTCGCGAGCGGCTGGGAGGAGGCCGTGACCTCCGGGGCCGCCTTGAGCAGGATCTGCCACGCCCGCGACAGCGTGCCGACCGAGAGGCGTGCGGCAAAATCCGCGCCGCGCACCCGCTCGTCCTCGGTCAGGACCGGGTCGCGCGCCGCGTCCGGCACGAGCTTGATGCGGGTCACGAGGTGGGTGAAGGCCGCGAGGTCGGACAGCGTCTGGCCGGGATCTGCGCCCGCCTCCCAGCCCGCCCGCAGCCCGGCGAAACAGGCCGGCACGTCGCCCCGCATGGCGGCCTCGAACAGGTCGACGACCTGTCGGCGGTCGGCGAGGCCCAGCATCTCGCGGATCGCGGAGGCCGTGACCGTGCCGGCCCCGTGCGCCATCGCCTGGTCGAGGAGCGAGAGCGAATCGCGCACCGATCCTTCGGCCGCGCGCGCGATGGCGGCGAGCGCCTCGGGCTCCGCCGCCACGTCCTCCGCCGCGCAGATCCGCCCGAGGTGGCGCGCGAGCGTGCCGGTCTCGACCCGGCGCAGGTCGAAGCGCTGGCAGCGCGACAGGATCGTGACCGGCACCTTGCGGATCTCGGTCGTGGCGAAGACGAATTTCGCGTGCGGGGGCGGCTCCTCCAGGGTCTTCAGGAAAGCGTTGAAGGCCGCCGACGAGAGCATGTGCACCTCGTCGATGATGTAGACCTTGTAGCGCGCCTGGACGGGCGCGTAGCGCACCGCATCCGTGATCTGGCGGATGTTCTCGACGCCCGTGTGGGAGGCCGCGTCCATCTCCATCACGTCGACGTGGCGCGATTCCATGATGGAGCGGCAATGGATGCCGAGATCCGGCATCGCGACGGACGGGCCGGCGCCGGGCGCGCCCGTGTCGTAGTTCAGCGCGCGCGCCAGGATGCGGGCGGTGGTGGTCTTGCCGACCCCGCGCACGCCCGTCAGCATCCAGGCCTGCGGGATGCGGTTCGTCGTGAAGGCGTTCGAGACGGTGCGCACCATCGCGTCCTGCCCGATCAGGTCGGCGAAGCTCGACGGACGGTACTTGCGCGCGAGCACGCGGTAGGCCGGGCTCTGGCCCAGCGACCCGGTCTCGGGAGCCGGGGCGAGGCCCGGAAACCCGGGTTCGTCGTCGGGGATGGCGTCGCCTGTCAGGTCGGTCATGGGGCGCTGGCGCATGATCCGGCAGTGAGGACTGGCGCTTGGGCGAGGATTGCGCGCGGGTGGGAGGCTGGACAGAGACCCGCTCGGTCTCGTTAGGGCTGCTTCCTTCCGGATCTGACCCGGTTGGCGAGTGAAACGTCCCCCGCCAACCTCCCGGCCCCGATATGCGCGTTCGCCCCCGCGATGGCAAGACTGGGGACCGTCGCCGGGCGCTCCGGGAACCGCGCCGGTAGCGACCCGATTGTCCCGGCGAGCAAGGAGACATCATGAGCGATCCCCGCACGGTCCCGACCGGTCCCTACGACCCGCAGCCGGAGCCCTCGACGCCCCAGCCGAGCCCGGTCGCGCCCGGCCACACCCCGCTCGAGGTGCCGGCCGCCCCCTCGATCGAGCCGATCGGCGTGCCGGCGACCGACCCCGACGGCGCACCCGGCGGCCCCTCCATCGATCCCGGCCCGTCCATGCCGACCGGCCCGACGGCCTGACGCGCCGCATCGGCGTGGAGCACGGACGGCTTCTGCGCTAAGGGGCTTGCTGATCATTCCGCCCGCGACCTCATCCTGAGGTGCTCGACCGCAGGTCGAGCCTCGAAGGAGGCCTCCAGAGTCCACTGGATCATCCTTCGAGGCCGCTTCGCGGCACCTCAGGATGAGGTCGCGGGTTGCAACGGCGTCTGTCATCACCTCATGGATCCCCGCTTCCAGGCCCTGTTCGACGCCGCCCTGGCGGCCCGCGAGGCCGCCTACGCGCCCTATTCGGGCTACCGCGTCGGGGCCGCGGTGCTGTGCGAGGAGGGCCGCGTCTTCGCGGGCTGCAACGTCGAGAACGCCGCCTACCCGGTCGGCACCTGCGCGGAGGCGGGCGCGATCGCCGCCATGGTGGCGGGCGGGTCGCGCCGGATCGCGGCGGCG
>CAHJXE010000247.1 GCA_903644085.1 Hyphomicrobiales bacterium | reverse complement strand
TTCTCCTGTTTGAGCCATTGCTCGAGCCCACCCGAGTCTTTGGCGCTCAGGATCACGATGTCGTATTCGCCGACGGTGAACTTCGCCTCGACGGTCACCCCGAGGTCGGCCTTTTTCGCGACCGAGGCCGGAGCGGCGGGCGCGGGAGACGTCCGGAGATGCCCACGGCCTTCATCGCGCCCCACAGGTTGGCGCCAAACATGGCGGTGAGCAGCCCCGCGAAGGCGGCCGGCGCCAGTGCCACGATGGCATGCACGATCGTGTCGCCGTCGATTCCGGCCACGGGCGGAAGCGGATGCCCGACCGGGAGCCCGGCCTGGAGACGGATGAAGGCCGACACCAGACGCTCGAACCGGTCGTGGTAGACACCGTAATCGCCTCCGCCGGCTGTCACCAGCGACGCCATCGTGACGAAGGCGGCGACAAGAGCCACGCAGGCGAGCAGCCGGCCTGTCGGATACCACGAGGTCCCGCTCTCGCCCGACCGGCGCCCGAGAAGCGTCACGTAGGCGATCGCCCAGGCCGGGAGTGCTGCCCCGAACGCGAAGGCGAGTCCGGCATTGGGCCGCAGCAGCAGGGACAGCGCGACCGTGCCGGTGCAGGCCGCCAGGAGACCGAGAAGGTGCGTCCAACCGAGCGCCACGATCAAGATCGGCAGCGGCGCCAGGTAGCACAGGATCATGCCGGCCGGAGACCCCGTGGTCACCACCGAGAACAGGAGCGCGGCGACGAGCCCCGCGCCGACGCCGATTGAGACGATCCGTATCATCCGCTGTCCCGCCGCACTCGGCGCGGTTAGGGGCGGCATGACGGCCGCCCCAGCGTAGTTCGGCGGGATGCCGAACCATGTGTGGCCCGGCAGGATGCCGGACCAGAGTTCATTCGATCGGGTCGACGCGACCCGAACCCGACCCTAGTTGATGACGTAGGGCAGGAGCCCCAGGAAGCGCGCGCGCTTGATCGCCTGGGCGAGTTCGCGCTGCTTCTTCGCCGACACGGCCGTGATGCGCGACGGTACGATCTTGCCGCGCTCGGAGACGTATCGCGAGAGCAGCTTCACGTCCTTGTAGTCGATCTTCGGCGCGTTGGCGCCCGAGAACGGGCAGGTCTTGCGCCTGCGAAAGAAGGGACGCCGAGCCCCGCCGCCACCACCGATCGCCGCCATCTCAGAGCCCCTCGTTCATGTCGCCCGAGGGCGCGCCGTAGCCGAAGCCCTCCTCGTCGCGGCGCCGGCGCTCGCGATCCTTGCGCTCGTCGCGGTCGCGCTTCTGCATCATCGCGGACGGAGCCTCGTCGATCGCCTCGACCTTGATCGTCATGAAGCGCAGCACGTCCTCGCTGATGCGCATCTGGCGTTCCATCTCGGCGACGGCCGCCGGCGGCGCGTTCAGCCCGAGCATGGTGAAATGCGCCTTGCGGTTCTTGTTGATCCGGTAGGCGAGCGACTTGACGCCCCACATCTCGAGCTTGTCCACCGAGCCGCCGCCCGCCTCGATGACGCCCTTGTACTGTTCGGCCAGGGCCTCGACCTGCTGCGAGGTCACGTCCTGACGGACCATGAATACGTGTTCGTAGAATGGCATAGTGGCCCTACTTTGTGCGCCGCGTGAACTCTGGAACCCGCGTGTCCGCGGTGAGAGCCGGTTCGCGCGTCCTCTCGGCGCCAAGCCCTTCGAGCCGGAGGGCTCGAGCGGTTGTTCGAAGGCGGAGACACGGGACGTCGGACCCGAAGGTCTTGCCGCGCAAGCGCGCAACCGTCCGTTCAGCCCCCAGCCGAGGCGAACGCGAGCGCGCTGTCTAGGGGGAAAGGAGGTACGGTGCAAGGGATTTGCTAGAATACGACGTTGGTCGACACGATTGGAAATTGGAAATTTTCAGTATACACTCGACGGTGATGGTCGAGACGATCCGACACAAGGGGCTGAGACGCTTCTTCGAGGATGACGACCGGAGCAAGCTACCGCCGGATAGGGCGGAGCGCATCCGCGAGATCCTGACCCTTCTACACGCGACCAGGACTGTCGAGGCGGTGGACCTGCCTGGCTATCGATTGCACGCTCTCAAGGACGATCTTCGAGGGTATTGGGCGGTCACGGTCCGGACCAACTAGCGAATCGTGTTTCGCTTCGAAGACGGGGTCGCGCTCGATGTCGATTTCGTGGACTATCACTAGGAGACGATCATGCTGATGAAGAACCCCGCCCATCCCGGTCGTCTGGTGAAGGCGGCTCTGGATGACCTGAACGTACCGGTGACGAAGGCCGCCGACGCGCTCGGCGTTACGCGACAGGCGCTGAACAACATCATATCAGGTCGCACCGGCATCACTCCTGAGATGGCCGTGCGGTTGGAGGCCGGTATCGGGAGCACCGCCGAAACATGGACCGAGATGCAGCGCGCTTATGATCTCGCGCAAATGCGCGAACGCTCGGCCGACATCACGGCCCGCGTGCGTCGCCTCGCTCCCGCCTGACTCGACGAGTGCTGCGCCCACGCGCGGCGCGTGCTAACGTCTGCGCATGCCAGCCGATCACGCCGCCCTCGTCCACCTCGTGTCGCTCATCGAGGCGGCGCGCGCCCATGCGGACACGCTCGGCGTCAACGCGGGCACGACGGTCGGGCTGCTCGACGAGGCGCTGGTCGCCGCGCGCGCCGTCGAGGCGCACGAGGGCCACGCGGACGAGGGCATCCGGCTCGACGACCTGACGACCGACAATGACAAGTAGGCCGGACAAGTAGGCCGGACGAGTAGGCCCGGATCGTGGACGCGCCGACGGTAGCGGCGGATCGCTCCGCGCCTTAGATAGGGCGGCCCTTGCGAGAGAACAGATGCCCGACCACGACCTGCGTCTCGGCGTGAACATCGACCACGTGGCGACGCTCAGGAACGCCCGTGGCGGCTTCTACCCGGACCCCTGCCGGGCGGCGCACGAGGCCATCATGGCGGGCGCGGACGGCATCACGGCGCATCTGCGCGAGGATCGCCGCCACATCCGCGACGAGGACGTGGAGCGTCTCAAGCGCCAGATCCTGACGCCGCTGAACTTCGAGATGGCGGCGACCGACGAGATGGTGGCGATCGCGACGCGGATCCGCCCGCACGCGGCCTGCCTCGTTCCCGAGAAGCGCGAGGAGCGCACGACCGAGGGCGGCCTCGACATCATCGGGGGCCGCGAGAGGCTCAGCCCCATGATCGACCGCCTCAAGGCCGAGTCGATCCGCGTCTCGCTCTTCGTGGAGCCGGAGCCCGAGGTGATGCAGGCCGCGGCCGATCTCGGCGCGCCCGTCGTCGAGCTCCATACGGGCGCCTACGCGGAGGCGACGCTGTCGGTCGACCGGGACCGCGTGGCGCGCGAGCTCGCCCGGCTCTACCGCGCGGCGACGCACGGCGCCTCGCTCGGCCTCGAGATCCATGCCGGCCACGGGCTGACGGAGGAGAACGTGGGCGACGTCGCGGCGATCCCCGAGATCGTGGAGCTCAACATCGGGCACGCGCTGATCTCGGCCGCGATCTTCGTCGGGCTCGGCGACGCCGTGCGGGCGATGCGCGACGCGATGGATGGCGGCCGGGCACGCGGTACGGCGCGCCCGTGATCGCTCGCGCATGATCCTCGGCATCGGGTCGGACCTCTGCGACATCCGCCGGATCGAGCGCTCGCTGGAGCGGTTCGGCGAGCGTTTCACCGGGCGGATCTACACGTCGGGCGAGCGCGCCAAATGCGACGGGCGCGCGACCCGGGCCGCCTCCTACGCCCGCCGCTTCGCCGCCAAGGAGGCCTGCTCCAAGGCGCTGGGCACCGGACTCAGGGCCGGGGTGTTCTGGCGCGACATGGAAGTCGTCAACCTGCCGGGCGGCAAGCCGACCTTGCGCCTCACGGGCGGGGCCTTGGAGCGCCTCCGGCGCATGGTGCCCGAAGGGCACGAGGCCGTCGTCCACGTGTCGCTCACCGACGATCCGCCGCTCGCCCAGGCCTTCGTGGTGATCGAGGCGGTCCCGCGCACGTGAAGGGTCGCATTGCGGCCGCGTGACGCTTGCTCTAGAGCCGCGCCGGGACGGCTTTCGCGCCCGCCGGGCGGATCTGTGAGCCGTCGGGCGGCTCTGCGGCGTCGCAGGCCGGAGGACAGGCATATGGCCAGGGTGGAATCGGGCGCGAAGGTCCGCGGCAAGGACGAGGGCGGCTTCCTCGAGACCGTGAAGGTCGTCGTCCAGGCGCTCCTCATCGCGCTCGTCGTGCGCACGCTGCTGTTCCAGCCCTTCAACATCCCGTCGGGATCGCTCGTGCCGACGCTGCTCGTCGGCGACTACCTGTTCGTGTCGAAGTACACCTACGGCTACTCGAAACACTCGATCCCCTTCAGCCCGCCCGTCTTCTCCGGCCGGATCTGGGCCTCCGAGCCGAAGCGCGGCGACGTCGCGGTGTTCAAGCTGCCGAAGGACAACTCGACCGACTACATCAAGCGCGTGATCGGGCTGCCGGGCGACAAGATCCAGGTGATCGAGGGCATCCTGCAGATCAACGGCAAGGCGGTCGAGCGTAAGCGCGTCGAGGATTACGAGACGACCGATCCCTACGGCCGCCCGACCGCCGTGCCGCAATACGACGAGACCCTGCCGAACGGCGTCGTCCACCGCGTGATCGAGCGCGACGGCGACCACGGCTACTGGGACAACACCTACGTGTACACGGTGCCGCCCGGCCATTTCTTCATGATGGGCGACAACCGCGACAACTCGACCGACAGCCGCGACGAATCGAGCGTCGGCTTCGTGCCCTTCGAGAACTTCGTCGGACGGGCCGAGATCATCTTTTTCTCGATCGACGAATCCTCCTCCGCTTGGCGCGTGTGGGAATGGCCGCGCTCGGTCAGGTGGGGCCGCATCTTCAACCAGATCCGCTAGGGCTCGGGAGGGTTGGCGCGCGGCAGGCCCGACCGGTCGGTCCTGGAGGAGCGGCTCGCGCATACCTTCGCGGCGCCAGACCTGCTCGACCGTGCGCTGACCCATGTCAGCGCCGCGATGGGCGAGGCGGGGCGCAGCAACCAGCGGCTGGAGGTCCTGGGCGACCGGGTCCTCGGGCTCGCGGTGGCGGAACTGCTCCACGCGGCCTTCCCGGGGGCCGCCGAAGGCGAGCTGTCGCATCGCCTCTCGGAGCTCGTGCGGCGCGAGAGCTGCGCCGCGATGGCGCTCGCCTGGGACCTCGGTCCGCATCTCTTCC
>CAHJXE010000246.1 GCA_903644085.1 Hyphomicrobiales bacterium | reverse complement strand
TCCCGCGACGACCCTGCCGCCGCAGCGCGTCTCCGCGTCCCGACCTTCCGCGCGTGTCGAGCCGGCGCCGGCGACCCCCGCGGCCGACGAGGACGACCACATCAACGTCTTCGGCCTGGCGGTCCCGACGATCGGCGCGACGAGCCGCCGCATCAAGGAAAGCGTCGAGGCGCTCGGCGACGCGGTCGGCCGGCTCTGATCCGACGCAGCCCCGACTTGGCGTGATCCGACGCCGACGGTGCGTGACATCTCGGACGCGATGCGCCAAACCGGCGCCATCACGAGGCCGGGCCGCTCAAACATGTCCGTCGAAGATCCCGCGACTGGCCTTCCGATCGGCGAGCCGGTCGACACGGCTCCTGCCCACCGACCCGACCGGTCGACAGCTCTCGACGGCACGCATGTCCGCCTCGTCCCGATCGATCCTGCGGCGCATGCCGAGGCTCTCTTCGCGAACGCGCATGGGCCGGAGCGCGACGCGCTCTGGCTTTATCTCGGCACACCACCTTTCGCGGACCTCGACGCGTTCCGCTCACACCTCGAGCGATCGGCCGCGAGTGACGATCCGTTCATGTACGCGATCCTGGATCGCGCGACCGGCGAGCCGGTAGGGCACGCGACCTATCTGCGGATCGAGCCCGCACACAGGGTCATCGAGGTCGGCAACATCCTCTACACGCCGAAGCTCCAGAGGCGCACGGGCGCGACCGAGGCCATGTACCTCATGGCGCGCCACGCCTTCGAGACGCTGGGCTACCGGCGCTACGAGTGGAAGTGCAACGCGCTGAACGCACCATCGCGCCGCGCCGCACTTCGCTACGGCTTCGCCTACGAGGGCACGTTTCGCCAGCACATGATCGTCAAAGGCCGATCCCGCGACACGGCGTGGTTCGCGATGCTGGCGCAGGACTGGCCGGCCCGCAAGCGGGCCTTCGAGCGTTGGCTGGCGCCGGGGAATTTCGACGCCGCCGGTCACCCGAAGATGTCGCTCGCGGCGCTGAACGCGCCGGAGCTCCCGGCAGGGCCCCACAGGCTGCGACGTGCGGTGGCGTCGGACGCCCCGGCGCTGGCGGCGTTGATGGAACGATCTTGGGCCGAGAACCAGGCGATCCTGGGCGTCAAGCCGATACCGCTCATGACGCCCGCGAGCGACATCATCGCGAGTTACGAGACGTGGCTCGCCGACGAGGCGGAAGGTCTCGCGGGCACCCTCGTACTCGAGCCGCGCGTCGACGATCTCCTGATTTGGAACGTCTCCGTCGATGCGCCTCAGCAGTGTACGGGTCTCGGCCGGGCGCTGCTGGCGGCGGCTGAATCGCGGGCGGTCGATCTCGGCTACAGCACGGTCCGCCTCTACACGGGCGAGAAGCTGACCCGGAACGTCGACTGGTACGCACGGAGCGGCTACGCGATCGAGCGGACTGAACGGATGCCGGATCGCACGGCCGTGCACATGGTCAAAACAGTCGATTCACGGGGGAGGTGACGATGACGGGACGGCTCGATGGGAAGATCGCCCTGGTGACGGCCGCCGGGCAAGGTATCGGCCGTGCGATCGCGGAGGCCTTCGGTCGGGAGGGCGCGACCGTGTGGGCGACGGACCTCGACCCGACGAAGCTGGCGGACCTCGGGGCCGCACAGGCGCGAGCTCTCGACGCGCGCTCGACGGCGGCGGTGGACGCGCTCGCGCGCGACATCGGCGGCGTGGACGTCCTGGTGAACGCGGCGGGCTTCGTGTTTCACGGCACCGTTCTCGATACGTCCGAGGCCGATTGGGACTTCTCGTTCGACCTGAACGTCAAGTCGATGCACCGCACCATCAAGGCGTTCCTTCCCGCCATGTTGGAGCGCGGCGGCGGGTCGATCATCAACATCGCGTCCGGCGCCTCATCGGTGAAGGCGGCCGCGAACCGCTACGTCTACGGCGCCACGAAGGCCGCCGTGATCGGGCTGACCAAGGCCGTGGCGATCGACTATATCCGCCGTGGGATACGGGCGAACGCGATCTGCCCCGGCACGGTCGAATCGCCCTCGCTCGACCAACGCATCGTGGATCTCGCGTCGAGCTCCGGACAGAGCATCGAGGCGGTGCGACAGATGTTCGTCGACCGCCAAGCTATGGGACGGCTCGGAACGCCGCAGGAGATCGCCGCCATGGCCCTGTATCTCGCGTCGGACGAGTCGAGCTTTACGACCGGCCAGATCCACTTGGTCGACGGCGGTTGGGCTCTCTGAGGGCGCCGCACGCTGTCGGACGACCGGCGGCTTCGTTCGGACGACCGGCTCTAGCTGTATGGTCCCGTGATGCCCCGCATCACGTCGTCATAGTGACCGCCCGATCTTCCTCAGCAAGGGCACGTTCATGGCCCAGCCATTCTTCTCGGAAACCGATGGAAGTGTCGACCGCGACGGCCAGGAGATCCTGGACGCGCAGGCGGTGTCGGGCACGAAGCTGATGATCGCCGATCCCCGTTAAGCACCGCCCCAGTTCATCGTCAGCCCGCCGTCCATCGTCCAGGTCTGGCCCGTGACGTAGTCGCCGTAATCGGACGCGAGGAAGAGCGCGAGCCGGGCGATCTCGATCGGCTGGCCGGCCCGGTGCCACGGGATCTGTTCCATGGAGGCGTCGCGCTTCTCGGGGTCGTCCAGGCGCTCCTGGGTCATCGGGGTCTGGATCAGGCCCGGCGCGATGTTGTTGACGTTGATCTTGTGCGGCGCGAGCTCGACCGAGAGGCTGCGCGAGAGCGAACCTAGCCCCGCCTTCGACATGCCGTAGGGCGCCGATTGCGCCGTCGGCAGATGCTGCGCGACGGACGAGATGTTGACGATGCGGCCCTGCCCCCCTTGGGCCTTGCGATGCCGGATGAAGGCGCGGGCGCAGTGCAGCGGGCCTTTCAGGTTCGTGTCGAGGACCAGGTCGAGCTGGTCCTCGGGCAATTCGTCGACGGTGGCCGACCCGCCCATGCCCTTGCCGGCATTGTTGACCAGGATGTCGAGCCCGCCGAGCTCGGACACGACCCGGGTGATGAGAGCGTCGACCGCAGACGAGTCCCGCACGTCGAGTTGCGCGACGATCGCACGACGGCCTGCCGCCTCGACGGCGCTCTTCGTGTGCGCCGCCCCTTCCGCGTCGGTATGGAAGGTGATCGCGACGTCGGCGCCCGCCTTGGCGAACTCCTCCGCAGTCGCCTGACCGATACCCGAATCCGCGCCCGTGATCAGGGCGATCTTTCCATCCAGCCGCACGTGAGAGCTCCTCGTGAGAGCGGGAAAGCCGGCCGGCGGGGAAGCGTTCCGTCGCGCGCCGGATGTCCGGTTCGAGACGCTCCCGACGTCGGACAGAGCTTGGTCGAAGCTGCGATCGATCCCGACGCTCAGTAATTCCGTCCCGTCCGCAGAGGCCGGCCCGTCTCGGCCAGGATCGCGTCCGTGACCTGACGGACGTCGCGCAGCCCGCACATGGCCATCGTGACGTCGAGCTCCTTGCGAATGACGTCCAGGCATTGCGTGACGCCCGCCTCGCCGTTCGCGCCGAGCCCGTACAGGAAGGCGCGCCCGATGAAGGTGCCGTGGGCGCCGAGCGCGAGCGCCTTGATGACGTCCTGGCCGGACCGGATGCCGCCGTCGAACAGCACCTCCATGCGGTCGCGCACCGCCTCCACGATCGCCGGCAACGCCTCGATCGAGGAGAGTGCGCCGTCGAGCTGGCGCCCGCCATGGTTCGACACGATGAGCGCCTCGGCGCCGCTCGCGACCGCGTGCTCCACGTCCTCCGGGTCCAGGATGCCCTTGAGGATCAGCTTGCCACCCCAGCGGTCGCGCACCCACTTGACGTCATCCCAGTTCAGCGTCGGGTCGAACTGCTCGGCCGTCCAGGCGGACAGGGAAGACAGGTCGGTCACGCCCTTCGCGTGACCCGCGATGTTGCGGAAGGTGCGCCGCTTCGTGCCCAGCATGCCGAGGCACCAGTTCGGCTTGGTGGCGAGGTTGATGAGGTTCGCGAGCGTCGGCTTCGGGGGCGTCGAGAGGCCGTTGCGGATGTCCTTGTGGCGCTGCCCGAGGATCTGCAGGTCGAGCGTGAGCACGAGGGCCGAGCAGCCGGCCGCCTTGGCGCGGTCGATGAGCCGGCCGATGAAGTCGCGGTCGCGCATGACGTAGAGCTGAAACCAGAACGGCCGGTCGGTGTTCTCGGCCACGTCCTCGATCGAGCAGATCGACATGGTGGAGAGCGTGAACGGCACGCCCGCCTTCGCGGCCGCGCGCGCCGCCAGGATCTCGCCATCCGCGTGCTGCATGCCGGTGAGGCCGGTCGGGGCGAGCGCGACCGGCATCGCGACGGGCTCGCCGATCATCGTGGAGGCGAGCGTGCGGTTCGTCATGTCGACGGCGACGCGCTGTCGCAGCTTGATCTTGGCGAACTCCGTCGTGTTCGCCCGGTAGGTGCCCTCCGTGTAGGAGCCCGAATCCGCGTAATCGTAGAACATCCGCGGCACGCGCCGCTCGGCCAGCACCCGCAGGTCCTCGATGCAGGTGATCGGGCGCTGCGGGAACAGGCTCGGGATACGGGTCGGCGGCCGGGACGACGGCATCGTGGTGGCGGTCATGGGCGTCCTCGCGATCTCGGGCCCGCTTCGCGGGTCTGTCACTCGTGCAAACCAGCATATCGGGCGCGTCGTCAATGCGGCCAAGGGGTGTCGTTCGGGGTCGGCCGCACTCTCGCCCGGATCGTGGCAGAGGTGCGTGGCGCATCTCGGGGATGATCTCACGTGCTGCTGTCGCTGAAGGAATGGCGCGTCCGCTCGGCTGTCGGGACGGAATTGCGCGCGGCGCTGAAGACGCGCGCCGCCGCGATCTTCGGCTTGGGCCAGGACGACGGCGTCGTGGTGAACGAGATCGCCTGCTCCGAACCCAACTGCCCGGACGTCGAGACCGTGTTCCTCATCATGCGTGCCGGCGCCCCGACCCGCGCGCTGAAGGTCTCCCGGCCGATGACCGAGGTGACGGACGAGGACATGCGGGCCGCCTACGAGGCGCTCCCCGAGGTCTGAGGGCGGCGTTCGCACGCGACCCGTGCTAGGGTCGCGGCATCATGGAGATACGCACCTTCACCCTCGCGGCCGACGCGCCCGAGCGGCTCGACCGCATGCTGGCGGCCGCCGTCGGCGACCTCTCCCGCAGCCGCCTCCAGGCGCTGATCCGGGGCGGGCACGTGCGCGTC
>CAHJXE010000245.1 GCA_903644085.1 Hyphomicrobiales bacterium | reverse complement strand
CGTGGGAACAGGCCGCGGAGCGCGCTCGCGGGTCCGACGAGGAGCGAGCCCGCGTAGATGAGGCTCGCGGTGAGGATGATGGTCGGGCCGGACGCGAAGCCGAGGTGGAAGGACGCCACGAGCCCGATCAGGCCCGACACCGCTCCCGTCGAGGCCGCGATCAGCACCATCACGGGCAGCGTGCGCGCCCAGAGCTGCGCGACGGCCGCCGGCAGCATCATCATGCCGACCGCCATCAGCGTGCCCAGCGCCTGGAAGCCCGCCACGAGGTTCACCACGACGAGGAACAGGAACAGGAGGTGGTAGAGCGGACCCCGCCCGCCGACGGCGCGCACGAAGCCCGGATCGAAGCACTCGGCGACGAGCGGCCGGTAGACGAGCGCCAGGACCACGAGCGTCAGGGACGCGATGCCGCCGACGAGGTAGAGCGCCTCGGCGTCGATCGCCAGGATCGTCCCGAACAGGACGTGCAAGAGGTCGACGTTCGAGCCGCGCAGCGACACGATGAGGACGCCGAGCGCGAGCGACGCGAGGTAGAAGCTCGCGAAGCTCGCATCTTCCCTGAGCGCCGTCGTGCGGCTGACGAGCCCGGACAGGAGCGCGACGCTCAGGCCCGCCACCATGCCGCCGAGCCCCATCGCGGGAAGCGAGAGGCCGCCCGCGATCAGGTAGCCGATCGCCGCGCCCGGCAGGACCGCGTGGCTCATCGCGTCGCCCACGAGGCTCATGCGCCGCAGCATGAGCAGCACGCCGATCGGCCCCGAACCCAGGCCCAGCGCCACCGAGGCGACGAGCGCGCGGCGCATGAAGCCGTACTCGACGAAGGGGTCAATCAGGATCTGGGAGAGCGTCACGGCCTCACGTGTCCCGGCTGGCAGGCGACCGCGTCGTCGTCCCAGCGCTCGGCCATCGCGCGGGCGCGCAGCAGGTTCGAGGAGGAGAGGGCGGTCTCTGTCGGCCCCCACTCGATGGCGCGGCGCGCCATCAGCAGGGTCTGCGGGAAATGCGCCCGGACCTGGTCGAAATCGTGCAGCACCGCCACCACGGTACGGCCGCCGCGATGCCAGTCCTGCACGATGTCGAGAAGGTCGCGGGTCGTGCGCGCGTCGATCGCCGTGAAGGGCTCGTCCAGCACGATCACCGGGGCGTCCTGGAGCAAAAGCCGCGCGAAGAGCACGCGCTGGAACTGCCCGGCCGAGAGGGAGCCGATATGCCGCCGCTCGAAGCCTTCGAGACCGACGGCCGTTAGCGCCCGCCAGGCCTTCTCGGACGAGGAGGACGTCGCCCCTCCCAGGGCTCCGGTCTCGCGCCACGCGCCCAGCATGACGGTGTCCGCGACGGAGAGCGGGAACGATCGGTCGATCTCGGCCGCCTGCGGCAGGTAGGCGAAATCGCGGATCGAGTGCCCGCCGCGGTCAATCGCCCCTTCGGCGAGCGGCATCTCGCCCATGAGCGCCTTCAGCAGAGTCGATTTGCCGGCCCCGTTCGGCCCGGTGATCGCCGTCAGGCTGCCGGCCGGGAGCGAGCCCGAGACGTGGTGCACGGCCGCGTGGCGGTTGTAGGCGACCGTCACGTTGTCGAAGCGGATGGGTGCGGCGCTCACGGCAGCGACACCGCCCACAGGATCGCGAGCCAGAGCGCGCCGATCACGACCGAGATCGCGGCGACGCGCTGCAGCGACGAACTCGCCATGAGCGAGGAGCGGAACGGGTCGCGGACAACCATACTGGATCTCAAGTTGGGCGCGTTCCTACCAGACTGCTACAATGTTGCAAGTTGGGTAGTGCTCGACATCCGGACCGGGGGAGCCCTTCGCGCCGGATCAACCCGCCTTCGCGGCGTCAAAGGCGTGGCGCGAGGCCTCAATGCGCTCCAGGTTCGCCTCCGCCCAGACCCAGACGCCGCAGAAAGCTTCCGCGAGGCTGAAGCCGAGATCGGTCAGCTTGTACTCGACGCGCGGCGGCACGACGGGGTGGACGGTGCGGATCAGGAGGCCGTCCCGCTCCATCTGTCGGACGGTCTGGGTCAGCATCTTCTGGCTGATGCCGCCGGCCAGTTGCCCGAGCCGCGTGAAGCGGAGCTCCCCGTGCTCGGTCAGAACCTCGAGCACGATCATGGTCCATTTGTCGGCGACCCGGCCGATCACCTCGGTGACGAGCGCCTCGACCTTGGGATCGACCGGCTGATCATCGTACGCGGGATGGGTCACGCTGCGGGCTTGGGTGGCCGTCACGGAGACACTCTCCTTCGGGTAAGTATCGAACTCTACAGTGCCTACTTCCCGATGGAAAGCGCCGGGTCTACATCCCGGTCGCGTCAATCGAGGGCACCACCATGGACATCACGGGCAACACCATCCTGATCACGGGCGGCGGATCTGGCATCGGCCGCGGCCTCGCGGAAGCCTTCCACGCGGCCGGCAACCGCGTGATCGTGGCGGGGCGACGCCGCGAGGCGCTGGAGGCGACCGTCGCGGCGAACCCCGGCATGGCTTTCAAGGTCCTGGACGTCGAGGATGCGGGCGCGATCACCGCTTTCGCGGCCGAGATCGCCGCCGAGCACCCGGGGCTCAACGTGCTCGTCAACAACGCGGGCATCATGCGCGCCGAGCAGCTTCTGGAGACCGGCGACCGGAGCGACGCCGAGGCGATGATCGCGACGAACCTGCTCGGGCCGATCCGGCTCATCGCGGCCTTCCTGCCGCACCTGCGAGCGCAGCCGCAGGCGACGATCATCAACGTGTCGTCCGGCCTCGCCTTCGTGCCGCTCGCGGTGACGCCGACCTATAGCGCCACCAAGGCGGCGCTGCACTCCTACAGCGACTCCTTGCGCTTCCAGCTGCGCGACACGTCGGTCGACGTGATCGAGCTCGCGCCGCCGGCCGTCGCGACCGACCTCATGCCCGGCCACGCGGCGAACCCGAACTCCATGCCGCTCGACGCGTACATCCAGGAGAGCATGGACCTTCTCAAGGCCCACCCGGCCGGCCCGGAGATCTGCGTCGAGCGTGTGATGATGCTGCGCAACGCCGAGTCCAGCGGCAAGTACGCGACCGCGTTCGGCATGCTCAACCAGCCGCACTAGCGGCCAGGATCCCGGCAGCCGGGCCGGCGGCCGTGACCCGGCCGTCCTCCATGAGGACGACCGTGTCCGCGAGCTGCGCGACCTCGGCGCGGGCGTGCGACACGTAGACGATCGGCACGCCCGCCTCGTCGCGCAGCCGCGCGATGAAGGGCAGGATCTCCGCCCTCCGGGCGTCGTCGAGCGCGGCCAGCGGCTCGTCCATGAGGAGGAGCCGCGGCTTCGCGAGCAGCGCGCGCCCGATCGCGACGCGCTGCGTCTCGCCGCCCGACAGCGCGCCGGGGCGGCGGTGCAGGATGTGGCCGAGGCCGAGCAGGTCGACGATCGCGTCCGGCTCCGTCCCGGGCTCCCGGCGCGGCGCGAACCAGCGGCCGAAGAGGAGGTTCTGCCGCACCGTCAGGTGCGGGAAGAGCCGCCCTTCCTGGAACACGAAGCCGATCCTGCGCCGGTGCGGCGGCACCGCGATCCCGCGTGCCGTGTCGACGAGCGTCTCGCCCGCCACCACGACCCGCCCGCGCCGCGGGCGCACGAGCCCCCCGATGATCCGCACGAGCGTCGTCTTGCCGGAGCCGGAGCGCCCGAAGAGAGCCGTCACGCCGGCCGGCGCCGCGAAATCGGCCGCGAGCCGGAACGCGCCCTGCTCGTGCTCGACGTCGACCAGCAGCTCGCTCATCCGGCGAGCCGGCGCGAGACGCCGCGCGCCAGCGCCTCCGACAGGACGAGCGCCGCCATCGAGACCACGATCGACACGAGCGCGAGGCGCAGCGCCCCGGCCTCGCCGCCCGGTACCTGCGTGAAGGTGTAGATCGCGGAGGGCAGCGTCTGCGTCTCGCCCGGGATGTTCGACACGAAGGTGATGGTCGCGCCGAACTCGCCCATCGCCTTCGCGAAGCACAGGATGAGCCCGACGATGATCCCGGGCAGGATGAGCGGCAGCGTCACGATCGCGAAGACCCAGGCCGGGTTGGCGCCGAGCGTCCCGGCCGCCTGTTCGAGCTTGCGGTCGACCGCCTCGATCGAGAGGCGGATCGCCCTGACCAGCAGCGGGAACCCCATGACCGCGCAGGCGAGCGCCGCGCCGGTCCACCGGAACGACAGCACGATGCCGAGATGCTCCGCCAGGAACGCCCCGATCGGCCCGCGCCGCCCGAAGCCGATGAGCAGGAGGTAGCCGGTCACCACCGGCGGCAGGATCAGCGGCAGGTGGACCAGCATGTCGAGCACGGTCTTGCCCCAGAACCGGCCGCGGGCCAGCAGGAACGCGACCGCGATCCCCGGCACGAGGCTGCCGGCGGTCGCGGTGGCGGCGACGAGCAGGCTCAGCCGCAGCGCCGTCCACTCCTCCGGGCGCAGCCAGTCTCCCGGCCAAGGCCAGTCGGGCACCCTCAGGAGCCCGATCTCAAGAGCCTTGTGCCGGCGTGTTCAGCACCGTGAAGCCCTGGCGCTCGAAGGCCGCGCGGGTGCCCGGCGCGCGCAGGTAGGCGAGGAACGCCGACGCGTCCGCGTTCGTGGCGTCCTTCGTGACCGCCACGGGATAGACGATCGGCGGGTGCGAGCCGTCCGGGAAGGTGCCGACGATCTTGACCGCCGGGTCGGCGGCCGCGTCCGTCGCGTACACGATGCCGAGCGGCGCTTCCCCGCGCGAGACGAGGAGCAGGGCCGCCCGTACGCTCTCGGCCTGCGCCACGTGGTCCTTCACGCCCTCCCAGGCGCCGAGCTTCTCGAGCGCCGCCTTGCCGTACTTGCCGGCCGGGACCGCGTCGACGTTGCCCATCGCGAGCCGGCCGCCGCCGAGCGCACCGGCGAGGTTCATCCCCTGGCCGACCGTGACGGTCGTGGCGGAGTCCTTCGGGGCGATCAGCACGATGCGGTTCGCCAGGAGGTTCACCCGCGTCTGTGGCCGGACGAGGCCCTTGGACTGCGCGTAGTCCATCCAATCGAGATCGGCCGAGAAGAAGATGTCGGCGGGCGCTCCCTGCTCGATCTGCTTCGCCAGCGTGTTCGAGGCCGCGTAGGAGATCTTCGGGGCGGGATGGCCGTCCTTGCCCCACGCGGCCGCCGCGTCGTCGAGCGCGTTCTTGAGGCTCGCGGCCGCGAACACGACCGGCCCGCCCGCCTGCGCGTGGACCGGAGCCGGCGCGATGAGGCTCGACAGCGCG
>CAHJXE010000244.1 GCA_903644085.1 Hyphomicrobiales bacterium | reverse complement strand
CGACGCCCGCCGGGCTCGCGAGCCAGTCGGGATCGAGCCCGAGCCGCAGCGCCAGGTCGTGGTTGAGCCGGATGAGCCGGGGACCGCGCACGGGCGTCGGCGGGGTGCGGGCGAAGAAGCGGTCCGGCAGGCGGACATAGCTGTTCGTGAACGGGAAATGCGCCGTCATGTCGTCCCCGCGTATCAGATCGTAACCGGGAGATCGTGCGCCGCAGCCTGGCATTCAACGCTCTTGCGAAGCGGGACACGTCCGACTACATGCTGATCATAAGCACGCTCATGACAAGCCAAGATGCCGTCCAGAGATCACCCGACCCTCGGCTTCGTGCTCCACGACGTCGCGCGTTTCCTGCGCCGGCGCTTCGAGCAGCACGCGCGCGGTCTCGGGCTGACGCGCTCGCAGTGGCAAGTGCTGGCGTTCCTCGCGCCGAACCCCGGCATTCACCAGGCGGCGCTGGCCGACATGATCGACATCGAGGCGATCACGCTCGTGCGCATCCTGGACAAGTTGGAGAGCCGCGGGCTCATCGAGCGGCGGCAGCACCCGAAGGACCGGCGGCTGTGGCTCCTCCACCTCACGCCGGACGCACACCCGTTGCTGGAGCGTATGCGCGAGCTCGGCGAGATCACCCGAGGCGAGGCGCTGGCCGGCATCCCGGAGCCCGAGCGCGAGCGGCTGACCCGCATGCTGACCCTGATGAAGACGAACCTGATCGAGGCCTGTGACCGGCCCGTCGACGCACAGAAGGTGAACCATGGCTGAGCCGTCGCTCCGCACCCGCCCGACCGCCCTCCGGCCCGAGACGGACGCGCCGAAGGTCGCGCGCATCGAGCCCGCGTCGCTGCGCGAGACCGCCGCCCCCACGCCGCCGCCCGTGGCCGAGACCCCCGCGGAAGCCGCACCGCGCCGTCGCTGGCTCAGGCCGCTCCTCTTCGCGCTCCTGCCGCTGGCGCTGATCGCGGGCGGCTACTCCTACGTGGTCGGCGGGCGCGTGATGTCGACCGAGAACGCCTACGTGCACGCCGACATGGTGGGCGTCTCGACCGACGTGTCGGGCATCGTGTCCGAGGTGGATGTGCGGGAGAACCAGCACGTGAACGTCGGCGACGTCCTGTTCCGGCTGGACGACCTGCCGTTCCGCCTCGCGGTGACGCGCGCCGACGCGCAGATCGGCATCGTGGCGGCGGAACTCGGCGCGCTCAAGACGAGCTACCGCGACATGCAGGCCCAGATCGCGCAGGCGCAGGTCGACGTCGACTACTACGAGCGCGAGGTGGAGCGGCAGCAGCAGCTCATCGCGCGCAACATCGCGTCCCAGGTCACCTTCGAGAGCGCGCAGCGCAACGTGCAGTCGGCCCGCCAGAAGGTCGCCTCGCTCGACCAGCAGCTCGCCGGCATCGCGGCGAACCTCGCGGGCGACCCGAACATCCCGGTCGAGAAGCACCCGCGCTCCATCCAGGCCGTCGCGCAGCGCGACGAGGCCGCGCGCCAGCTCGCCCACACGGTCGTGAAGGCCCCGATGGGCGGCATCGTGACGAACGTGCCCTCCCTCCAGCCCGGCCAGTACCTCGCGTCCTCGACCGCCGCCTTCAGCATCGTGGCGACCGATCACATGTGGATCGACGCCAACCCGAAGGAGACGGAGCTGACCTACGTGCGGCCGGGCCAGCCGGTCGAGATCGCGGTCGACACCTATCCGGACGACACGTGGCACGGCTCGGTCGAGAGCGTGAGCCCGGCCTCGGCCGGCAGCTTCTCGCTCCTGCCGGCGCAGAACACGAGCGGCAACTGGGTCAAGGTCGTGCAGCGCATCCCCATGCGGGTGCGCATCGACACGCCGGCCGAGAAACCGCCGCTGCGCGCCGGGATGAGCGTCGTCATCGACGTCGATACCGGCCACGCCCGCGGGGTGCCGACCTTCCTGTCGGGACTGTTCGGCCGGAGCGCGCGCCGCGATGGCTGAGTTGTCCGGACCGGATTCCGCCGCCACGCCCGCCTTCGTGCGCGTCGCGAACCGCGGGGCGATCACCGCCTGCGTCATCCTGGCGGTGATCATGCAGGCGCTGGACACGACGATCGCGAACGTCGCGTTGCCCTACATCCAGGGCAGCGTCTCGGCCTCGGCCGACCAGATCAACTGGGTGCTGACCTCCTACATCGTGGCGGCCGCCATCATGACGCCGCCCTCCGGGTGGCTCGCGAGCCGCTTCGGGCGCAAGCGCATCCTGCTCGTGTCGATCGCGGGGTTCGTGGCGGCGTCCATCCTGTGCGGGCTCGCGCAATCGCTCGTGCAGATCGTGGGGTTCCGGCTGCTCCAGGGCTTCTTCGGGGCGGCGCTGGTCCCGCTCTCGCAGTCGATCCTGCTCGACATCTATACGCCTGAGGAGCGCGGCTCCGCGATGGCGCTGTTCGGCGTGTCGGTCATGGTCGGGCCGGTGCTCGGCCCCGTGATCGGCGGCTGGCTCACGGACCATCTGAGCTGGCGTTGGGTGTTCTACATCAACCTGCCGCTCGGCGTGCTGGCCTTCGCGGGCGTCACGGCCTTCGTGTCGGAGACGGTCGTCAACCGGGAGAGCCGGCTCGACTGGCTCGGCTTCGGGGCGCTCAGCCTCTCCATCGCGGCGTTGCAGCTCTGCCTTGACCGGGGCGAGCAGCTCGACTGGTTCGGCTCGGGCGAGGTCGTGATCGAGGCCGTGGTGGCGGCCTCGGCCTTCTACGTGTTCCTGGTCCACACCTTCACGGCGAAGAAACCCTTCGTGAACCCGAGCCTGTTCCGCGACCGCAACTTCGCGGTCGGCATGCTCTTCATCTTCGTGGTCGGCATCACCTACCTCGCGTCGCTCGCGCTGATGACGCCCTACCTCCAGACCCTGATGGGCTATCCGGTGGTGACGGCCGGCATCGTGATGGGACCGCGCGGCGTCGGCACGATGGTGTGCATGTTCCTGGTCGGGCGGCTGATTGGGCGGGTTGATATCCGCCTGCTCCTCGCGGTCGGGCTCGGGCTGACCGCGTGGGCGATGTACGACATGACCGGGTGGACCCCGGACGTCTCGCAATGGACGATCGTCTCGACGGGCTTCGTCCAGGGCGCCGGGCTCGGCTTCCTGTTCGTGCCGCTGACGACCGTCACCTTCTCGACGCTGCCGGCCGAGAAGCGCGGCGACGGCACGGGCCTCTACAACCTGTCGCGCAACATCGGGTCCGCGGTCGGCATCTCGGCCGTCAGCGCGCTCCTCGTCGAGAACACGCAGGCGAACCACGCGGAGATCGGGGCCTACGTGACGCCCTTCAACCGGCTCCTCCAGCAGCCCGACACCATGCACGCGCTGAACCCGTTGACGCTGGCCGGGCGCTCGGCGCTCGACGCGATCGTGACGCTCCAGGCGACGATCATCGCGTATATCGACGACTTCAAGCTGATGATGATCCTGTCGCTGGGCGCGCTGCCGCTCGTGCTGCTGCTGCGCAAGGCGAAGGGCGGGTCCGCGCCCGACCACTCGATCGCGATCGAGTAGATGATCCCCTGGGAGCGCCTCGACGTCGCGACCGTGCCGGGTGGGGGCGAGCTGCGCCTCATGCGGCGCGGCCGCGAGTTCTCGATGAAGCTCGGGGCGGCCGAGCTGATGAACAGCCGGCTCAGCGGTTCGGAGGAGGCGATGGCGCGCCTCGCGGTCGCGCGCCTCCGCGACCGGCCCCGGCCGGAGATCCTCGTCGGCGGCCTCGGCATGGGGTTCACGCTGCGCGCGCTCATGGCCGAACTCGGCCCCGAGGCCCGCGTGACGGTCGCCGAACTGGTGCCGGAGGTGGTCGCCTGGGCGCGCGGCCCGATGGCGGAGCTGCATGGGGGCAGCCTCGACGATCAGCGCGTCACGATCCGGGAGGAGGATGTGGGCGTGGCGATCCGCGCCGCCACCTGGGACGCGATCCTGCTCGACGTCGATAACGGTCCCGAGGGCATGACCCGCGCCGGCAACGACGCACTCTACGACATGGCCGGGCTCGGTGCCGCAAGGATGGCGCTCCGCCGCGGCGGGATCCTGGCCGTCTGGTCGATGGGACCCGACCGTCACTTCACCGAGCGACTGCGCCGGGCGGGATTCGCGGTCGAGGAGGTCGTCGCACGGGCGAGAGGCAAGAACGGCGGCGCCCGCCATGTCATCTGGCTCGCGATTCGGCGCTGAGTTACTTTATCTTAACTTCGATCCCGGACCGTCTCTATCGAACATGCGAGCCACTTCATCGGCATCGGATGTAACAGTGAGACAACTCATGTTCGGTCTGAAAGCGGGGACGGTCGACGCTCAAGCAACCCTGGATGCACTCGACCGATCTCTCGCGATCATCGAGTTCGATCCACAAGGGAACATCCTGTCCGCCAACGCGAACTTCTGCACAGCGATGGATTATACCCTGGATGACATCAAGGGTAAGCACCACAGACTGTTCGTGTCACCGGACGAGGTGAACTCGCCGGAATACCGGGCGTTCTGGGATCGCCTCGGCCGCGGCGAGTTCGATTCCCGCGAGTACAAGCGGCTCGCGAAAGGCGGACGTCAGGTCTGGATCCGGGCGACGTACAATCCCGTGAAGGACCGCAAGGGCGTGGTCCGGAAAGTCGTGAAGGTCGCGACGGTCACGACGGTGGAGAAGCTGAAGACCGCGGAATTTCAGAACATCCTGGCGGCCATCTCGTCCGTACAATCCGTCCTCGAGTTCACGACCGACGGCATCATCACGACGGCGAACGAGAATTTCCTTGCGATGATGAACTATCGCCTGGAGGAGATCAAAGGTCAGTATTACAAGATGTTCGTCGATCAGGCGATAGCCAAGTCGCCTGAATACGAACAAGCATTCAAGATGCTGAACAGCGGCCAAGCCCTCAACGCCTCGTTCAAGCGCGTCGGTAAAGGCGGCAAGGAGGTCTGGATGCAGGCCTCCTATAATCCGATCTTCGATGTCGAAGGCAATGTCGCGAAGATCATCCAGTTCTCGACGGACATCTCCGACCTGACCGAGATCGGCGCAGGACTGGCGCGATTGGCCGAGAACGACCTCGCGCAGCCGATCACACGCGAGTTCAAGCCGGCTTTCGCGAAACTCCGGACCGACTTCAACGCCGCGACCGACGGATTGCGGGCGGTGGTCGCGCAGGTCTCGGACGGGTCGGTGGCGATCCGGTCGGGTTCGGGCGAGATTTCCCAGGCGGCGGACGACCTGTCGCGTCGCACCGAGCAGCAGGCGGCGTCTCT
>CAHJXE010000243.1 GCA_903644085.1 Hyphomicrobiales bacterium | reverse complement strand
ACGTGCCGGTAGCCCGGCAGCTCGTGCGGGAACGAGCCCATGTCGCAGGCACCCTGCACGTTGTTCTGCCCGCGCAGCGGGTTCACGCCCACGCCCGGTCGGCCGATATTCCCGGTCGCCATGGCGAGGTTCGCCATGCCCATCACCATGGTGGAGCCCTGGCTGTGCTCCGTCACCCCGAGGCCGTAATAGATCGCCCCGTTGCCGCCCGTCGCGTAGAGCCGGGCCGCCGCCCGCATATCGGCGGCCGGCACGCCTGTCAGATCCGCCGTCGCCTCGGGCGAGTTGCGCTCCTCCGCGACGAACCGCGCCCAGCTCTCGAAATCGCCGAGGTCGCAGCGCGCACGGACATAGTCCTGGTCGATCAGCCCCTCGGTGACGATCACGTGCGCGAGCGCGTTGATGAGCGCGACGTTGGTGCCGGGCAGCAGCCGCAGATGGTAATCCGCCTCGATATGGGGCGAGCGCACGATGTCCGTGCGGCGCGGATCGGCCACGATGAGCCGCGCGCCCTCACGCAGCCGCCGCTTCATCCGGGACGCGAAGACCGGGTGGCCGTCCGTCGGGTTCGCCCCGATGATCAGGATGACGTCCGAATCCGCCACCGAGGCGAAGTCCTGCGTGCCGGCCGAGGTGCCGACGGTGACCTTCAGCCCGTAGCCGGTCGGCGAGTGGCACACGCGCGCGCAGGTATCGACGTTGTTGTTGCCGAAGCCTGCCCGAATCAGCTTCTGGACGAGGTAGCTCTCCTCGTTCGTGCAGCGCGACGAGGTGATGCCGCCCACCGCATCCTGCCCGTAGGTCGCCTGGATGCGCCGGAACTCGGAGGCCGCGTGGTCGATCGCCTCCGCCCAGGTGACCTCGCGCCACTCGTCCGTGATCGCCGCGCGGATCATGGGCTTCGTGATGCGGTCCGTGTGCGTCGCGTACCCGTAGGCGAAGCGGCCCTTCACGCAGGAATGGCCCTCGTTCGCCTTGCCGTACTTGTAAGGCACCATGCGGACGACCTGCGTGCCCTGCATCTCGGCCTTGAACGAGCAACCGACGCCGCAATAGGCGCAGGTCGTGACGGCCGAATGCTCGGGCTTCCCCATGGCGATGACCGATTTCTCGTTCAGCGTCGCGGTCGGGCAAGCCTGTACGCAGGCGCCGCAGGAGACGCATTCCGAGCCGAAGAAGTCCGTGCCGCCGGGCGACACCTTGGACCCGAAGCCGCGGCCGTCGATCGTCAGCGCGAAGGTGCCCTGCACCTCCTCGCAGGCCCGGACGCAGCGATTACAGACGATGCACTTGGAGGATTCGAAGGTGAAGTAGGGGTTCGACTCGTCGGTCGGCGCGGCGAGGTGGTTCTCACCCTCGTAACCGTACCGGACCTCGCGCAGGCCGACCGCGCCCGCCATGTCCTGTAATTCGCAATCGCCGTTGGCCGAGCAGGTGAGACAGGTGAGCGGGTGGTCGGAGATGTAGAGCTCCATGACGCCGCGCCGCAGCTTCGCGAGCTTCGGCGTCTGGGTCGACACGACCATCGCGTCCTCGACGATCGTCGTGCAGGAGGCGGGCGTGCCGCGACGCCCGTTGATCTCCACGAGGCAGAGCCGGCAGGACCCGAAGGGCTCCAGCGAATCTGTCGCGCAGAGCTTGGGAATTTGAGTGCCCATCGTGGCCGCCGCCGCCATCACGGAGGTGCCGGCCGTGACCGTCACCTCCTGTCCGTCGATCGTGAGCGTCACGGTCGAGGACGACAGCCGGATCGGCGTGCCCGTGTCGAGTTCCTTGATCAGGGTCATTTGCCTACGTCCTCATCCTGAGGTGCGGAGCGGAGCGGAGTCTCGAAGGACGCATTACGGCCGTGCGTGCTTCGAGGGCGGCCAGGGGCCGCCACCTCAGCATGAGGAACGTCGAGGCGTCGGAACACATCAGATTACTCCGCCGCCATAAGCGTCGGAGCGCGTTGAAAATCCTCGGGAAAATGCGCCAGCGCGCTTAGCACCGGCACGGGCGTGAGCCCGCCCATCGCGCAGAGCGAGCCGTCCGTCATGACCTCACAGAGGTCGCGCACGATCTCGAGGTTTCGCGCGGGCTCGATCCCGGCCACGATGCGGTCGATCGTCTCGACGCCGCGGGTCGAGCCGATACGGCAGGGCGTGCACTTGCCGCAACTCTCCGTCGCGCAGAACTCGAAAGCGAAGCGGGCCTGGGCCGCCAGATCGACCGTGTCGTCGAACACCACGATGCCGCCGTGGCCGAGCAGCCCGTTCTTCGCCGCGAAAGCCTCGTAGTCGAGCGGCGTGTCGAGGAGCTCGTCCGGGAAGTAGGCGCCGAGCGGTCCGCCGACCTGCACGGCCCGCAACGGTCGGCCGGAGCGCGTGCCGCCGCCGTACCACTCGATCATCTCGCGCAACGTCGTCCCGAAGGCGAGCTCGACGAGGCCGCCGCGCCGGACGTTGCCCGCGAGCTGGAACGGGAGGGTGCCGCGCGAGCGGCCCATGCCGAAATCCGCGTAGGCGGCCGCGCCGTTCGCCATGATCCACGGTACGGTCGCGAGCGAGAGCACGTTGTTGACGATCGTCGGCTTGCCGAACAGGCCCTTGATCGCGGGCAGCGGCGGCTTCGCCCGCACCATGCCGCGCTTGCCTTCGAGGCTGTCGAGGAGCGACGTCTCCTCGCCGCAGATATAGGCGCCTGCGCCCAGCCGGGTCTCCAACGTGAAGGCGTGGCCCGAGCCCATCACGGAGGGCCCGAGATAGCCGGCCTGCGTGGCGGCCGCGATCGCGTCGTTCATCGCGCGGAACGCGTGCGGGTACTCGGATCGGATATAGATGAAGCCCTTCGTGGCCCCGACCGCGACGCCCGCGATCGTCATGCCCTCGATCAGGCAGAACGGGTCACCCTCCATCAGCATGCGGTCCGCGAAGGTTCCGCTGTCGCCCTCGTCGGCGTTGCACACGACGTACTTCTGGTCCGCCTCGGCGAGCCCAACGGTCGACCACTTGATACCGGTCGGGAATCCCGCGCCGCCGCGACCCCGCAGCCCCGAGGCCTTCACCTCGTCGATGATGCCCGTGCCGCCGAGCTCCAGCGCGCGGGTGAGCCCGGCATAGCCGCCATGCGCCACGTAATCCTGTGCCGACATGGGGTCCACGATGCCGACCCGCGCGAAGGTGAGCCGGGTCTGCCGCGCCAGATAGGAAACCTCCTCCGGCCGGCCGATCCTGAGCGGGTGGGCGGCGCCGGAGAGCATCCCGGCCTCGAGCAGGGCCTCGACGTCGCCGGGCTTCACCGGCCCGTACGCGATCCGGCCCTCCGCCGTCTCGATCTCGATGGTCGGCTCCAGCCAGAACAGGCCGCGCGATCCGGTGCGGGTGATCGCGATCGTCTGGCCGGTCGTCGCCGCGACCCGCTCGACCTCGCGCGCGACCCGGTCGGCGCCGAGCGCGACGGCCTGCGCGTCCTTGGGTATGAAGATGCGGGTCACGCCCTCAACTCCGCGAGCCGCGCGTCGAAGGCGGCCGGATCGAAGCTTGAGACCGGCTCGTCGTCAACGAGCGCGGCCGGTCCGCAGGCGCAGAGCCCGAGGCAGAAGACCGGCTCCAGCGTCACGCGCCCGTCCGCCGTCGTCCCGTGCCAGTCGATTCCGAGCACGCGCTTCGCGTGGTCGGCCAGCGCGACCGCGCCGACGGACTGGCAGGCCTCCGCCCGACAGATCTTCACGACGTGGCGGCCCGGCGGCTCGCTCCGGAAGTCATGATAGAAGGTGACGACCCCGTGGATCTCCGCCCGTGACAGGTTCAGCACATCGGCGATCATGGGAACGACCGCGCGATCGACGTATCCGAAGGTCTCCTGCAACGCGTGCAGGATCGGCATCGTGGCGCCGTCGAGGCGAGCGTGTCGGGCGATCACCTCATCGGCGATGCTCGCGTCCCAGGGCTCGTAAGTCATCTCGGGTCCAGATCAGAACGGCTCTGATCTGAGATCATGAGTTTAGAACCGCTCGAATTCAATGCAGCCGATCCGTGCTGCGATAGAACAATCCTATCGTGCGCCGCGACGTGCTGCCGATCGCATCAGCCGGGATTGGTACGGGCGAGCCGTCGCGCCTCCGTGACGAGTGCGGTGACGAGCGGCGTCGTCGGCTCACGGTACGGCACCACGAGACCGACCGAATGGGCGACGTCCGGATCGACGATCGGGATCGACGCGACGCCGCCGGAGAGCCCGATGCTGTCGGCGAGGATCGGCGGCAAGATGGTGGACCACTCGCCGGTGCGCACGTGCGATACGAGAACGATCGTCGAATTCGACACCAGCATCGGGTCGGGCTCGACGCCGGATCGCCGCAGCATCTGGTCGATGATGCGGCGGTTCTGCATGTCGGGCGTGAGCAGGCAGAGCGCGAGACGTCCGACCTCCGCCCACGTCACGGACGAGCGTCCGGCGAACTCGCCGTCGCGCTGCGTCAGCAGCCGGTAGCGCTCCTCGTAGAGCGGCACGGTCCGCACCTGCCCGACAGGCTCGTTGTCGAGATAGGTCAGCCCGGCATCGATCTCCAGGTTGTCGAGCAACCTCAGGATCTCGCCGGAGGTACGTGACAGCACGGTGAAGCGCACGCCCGGATGTGCCGCGCGGAACGGCATCGTCAGGCGCGCCACCATCGGGAGCGCGGTCGGGATCACCGCGATGCGGACCTGTCCGCCGAGGCCGCGCTTCAGTGTGTCGACCTCCTGGCGCATCGCCTTCGCGTCGCCGACGATCCGGCGGGCCCAATCGAGCACGCGCTCGCCCTCGGGCGTGAAGCCCTGGAACCGCGAGGAGCGTTGCACGATGAGGATGCCCAGCGCGTCCTCCAGCGATTTTAGCCCGGCCGAGAGCGTCGGCTGCGTCACGCCGCACGTCTCGGCCGCCCGGCCGAAATGGCGTTCGCGCGCGAGGGCGAGGACGAATTCGAGCTTATCGATCATGCGGCCCCCACGTTTACGCGAACGGGGCGGGCGCGCCATCTCGCGTCGCGAACATCCAGGGTCGCGCCAAGCCGGGGCGGATCGTGTAATCAGCGCGCATCGCGGCGATCGTGCCGATCGCGCCAGCCTGGGATCTCCGTCATGACTGACACGCCCGACTATACGCCCCCGAAGGTCTGGACCTGGAACAAGGAGAGCGGCGGCCGTTTCGCGAGCATCAACCGCCCGATCGCAGGTGCGACCCATGACAAGGACCTGCCGGTCGGCCAGCACCCGCTCCAGCTCTACTCGCTTGCGACGCCGAACGGCC
>CAHJXE010000242.1 GCA_903644085.1 Hyphomicrobiales bacterium | reverse complement strand
TGGTCGGCATTCCGCCCGCGCCGCGCGGCGTGCCGCAGATCGAGGTGACGTTCGACATCGACGCCAACGGCCTCGTCAACGTCAGCGCCAAGGACAAGGGCACCGGCAAGGAGCAGCAGATCCGCATCCAGGCCTCGGGCGGGCTCAGCGACAGCGACATCGACCAGATGGTCCGCGATGCCGAGAAGTTCGCCGACGAGGACAAGAAGCGCCGTGCGGGCGCGGAGGCGAAGAACAACGCCGAGTCGCTGATCCACACGACTGAGCGCCAGCTGGAGGACAACGGCGACAAGGTCGATGCGTCGCTCAAGTCCGAGATCGAGGCCGCGGTGGCCGAGACGAAGACGGCCGTCGAGTCGGGCGATCCCGACAAGATGACCGACAAGAGCCAGACCCTCGCGCAGGTCGCCATGAAGATGGGTCAGGCCATCTACGAGAAGCAGCAGTCCGAGGGCCAGGGCGGCGGCCCCCAGGGCGGTGGCGAGGGACCCAAGGACGATGTGGTCGACGCCGAGTTCTCGGAAGTCGACGACAAGTAAGGACGCACTCTTCCCGTCATCCCCGCTCGCGCGGGGATGACGCCGCGGGTGACAAGGGCGCAAGATGACGACCGAAGTCGATTTCTACGAACTGCTGGAGTGCGAGCGCACCGCCGATGCGGGCGTTATCAAGACGTCGTACCGCAAGCTCGCGATGCGTTATCACCCGGACAAGAATGCCGGCTGCAAGGACTCCGAGTCCAAGTTCAAGGCGGTATCGGAGGCGTATGACGTCCTGAAGGACCCGCAGAAGCGCGCCGCCTACGATCGCTTCGGCCACGCCGCCTTCCGCCAGCAGGGCGGTGGCGGTGGTGGCGGTCAGGATTTCGGCGGCTTCTCCGATATCTTCGAAAGCGTCTTCGGCGAGTTCATGGGCGGCCAGCGCGGCGGCGGCGGTGGTGGCCGGCAGGCGGCGCGACGCGGCGCCGACCTGCGCTACGACATGGAAGTCACGCTGGAGGAGGCGTACCACGGCAAGTCGACCGACATCACGGTCGACGTTTCAGCTCCCTGCGGCAGCTGTCATGGCTCGGGCGCGCGACCGGGTACCTCCGCCCGGACGTGTCATGCCTGCGCCGGCCACGGCAAGGTGCGCGCGCAGCAGGGCTTCTTCGTGGTTGAGCGTGCCTGCCCCGTATGCAACGGCCTGGGCGAGGTGATAGCCGATCCGTGCCCGGACTGCCGCGGCGAGGGGCGGGTGGAGAAGACCAAGACGCTGACCGTCTCGGTCCCGCCGGGCGTTGACGAGGGCACGCGCATCCGACTGAGCGGCGAGGGCGAGGCGGGTGCGCGCGGCGCGCCGGGCGGCGACCTCTACATCTTCCTGCACGTGAAGCGGCACAATCTGTTCGAGCGCGAGGGGACGGCGCTGTTCGCGCGCGCGCCGATCAGCTTCACGACCGCCGCGCTCGGCGGCACGCTGGCGATCCCCGGGCTCGACGGGCGCACCCACGAGATCCGCATCCCCGCAGGCGTCCAGTCGGGCAAGCAGATCAAGCAGCGGGGCGCAGGGATGCCGGTGCTCCAGGGTCGCGGCCATGGCGACCTTGTCATCCAGATCGATGTCGAGACCCCGACCCGCCTGTCGACCCGCCAGCGCGAACTGCTGGAGATGTTCCGCGAGACGGAGACGGGCGACGAGTGTCCGGCGAGCCAAGGCTTCTTCGCCAAGCTGAAGGGTGTGTTCGCGGGCGAGTGAGCCGGGTCATCGACCGACATATCCGGCCGACCCGCATCGCCGGAGCCGCGCTACGGCACAGGTCCGTCCTGCCAATGCGGTCCGCCGATCGATCGCCAGCCATTCCTCGTTCGTTTCGGAACGCTATCAGTTGGGGTCGCGGACCATCTGGGCGCGAATAGCTCCTACCCCCAAGTCGCCCCCTCGTTACGAGAGGGCGAGCGGGGTGGGCGTCAGAGGGCGAGAACCGCCTCGAGAGCCAGCACGATGGTCGCGACGGCGAACAGGCCGCTCGTCCACGTTTCCAGGTTGCGCATGGGAGTCTCCAATGCCGGTGGAATGACCGGCACGGCGGATATGGCTTAGGTTGCGCGACCACGCAATTTTGTTGCGCGTCTTCGCGAATGCAGCATTTGCACTCGGTTGATCCACGAAACGGCTCGTTTCGTCATCCGGTCGCGGTCCCGAACACCCGTGCGAAGATCGTATCGACATGCTTGAGGTGATGTTCGAGGTCGAACTCCGCGTCGACCTGCGCTGGCGTCAGGACCGCCGCGACATCGGGATCGGCCTTGAGCAGCTCGGCGAGGCTCCGCGCGCCGTCGCTCTCCCACACGCGCATCGCATTGCGCTGGACGAGTCGGTACGCATCCTCCCGGCTCACCCCCCCTTGGGTGAGCGCCAGCAGCACGCGTTGCGAATGGACCAGGCCGCCCATGCGGTCGAGGTTCCGCCGCATCCGCTCGGGATAGACGACCAGCCTGTCCATGACCCCGGTCAGCCGCGCGAGCGCGAAGTCAAGCGTGATGGTGGCATCCGGCGCGACGTAGCGTTCGACCGACGAATGGCTGATGTCGCGCTCGTGCCACAGCGCGACGTTCTCCAGCGCGGGGGTGACATAGCCGCGCACCACGCGCGCAAGCCCGGTCAGGTTCTCCGTCAGCACCGGGTTGCGCTTGTGCGGCATCGCCGACGAGCCCTTCTGGCCGGGCGCGAAATACTCCTCCGCCTCCAGCACCTCCGTGCGCTGCAGGTGGCGCACCTCCGTGGCGACGCGCTCGATCGACGAGGCGATCACGCCCAGTGTCGCGAAGAACATCGCATGCCGGTCGCGCGGGATCACCTGGCTGGAGACGGGCTCGACCGCGAGGCCCAGTTTGGCCGCGACATGCGCCTCGACCGCGGGCGATACGTTGGCGAAGGTGCCGACCGCCCCCGAGATCGCGCAGGTGGCGATGTCCTCGCGCGCATGGACCAGCCGGACGCGCGCGCGCGCGAACTCGGCGTGGAAACTCGCGAGCTTGAGGCCGAACGTCACCGGCTCGGCATGGATGCCGTGGCTGCGGCCGATGGTGGGCGTGTCCTTGAACTCGCGCGCGCGGCGTTCGAGGACGGCGAGCAGCGCGTCGATGTCGGCGAGCAGCATGTCGGACGCGCGCGCGAGCTGCACGGCGAGCGCGGTGTCGAGCACGTCGGACGAGGTCATGCCCTGGTGCATGAACCGCGCCTCGTCGCCCACATTCTCCGCGACCCAGGTGAGAAAGGCGATCACGTCGTGCTTCGTCACCGCCTCGATCGCGTCGATCCGCTCGACGTCGATCGCGGGGTCGGTCGCCCACCACCGCCACAGCGCGTCGGCCGCCGCGCGGGGCACGACGCCGAGATCGGCGAGCGCATCGGTCGCGTGCGCCTCGATCTCGAACCAGATGCGAAAGCGAGCCTCGGGCGTCCAGAGCGCGGCCATGGCGGGGCGGGAGTAGCGGGGGATCATGGCGGGCTCTTACAGCGTCGGTTGTGGAAGGCATCCTGATTTTCGGCAGGACGTGACGATGGAAAGGGCGGGGAGAGGTCAGCCTCCTCGCGCAATGCGCGCAGGGATGATGGCGATGAACACACATCGCGAAACTCTCGGCCTGGCGCCGGTCCGATCGATCCGGTCACAACTCAGGGTGACGAGGTCCTGCGGCGAGACGGGATGCGGGCTGGACTCCACGGTCGCGGGCAGACGCTCGGTCGAGGAACCCGTCGTCAGGACGAGGTGATGGCCGGAGGGATCGATCCGGACCACATCGCCGGAAATCAGGAGAGAGTGGCCAATGAAGCGGAGATCGGCCTCGTCCGCATCCTGCGCATAGGCGCGCACGAGGGCGGCGGCCCCGATCTGGGTTGGCGTGTCGCGAGCGGACGGGGTCGCATCGGTAGCCGGCCCAGAACAAGCCGCCAGCATGGTCGCGACCGCCAGGGGGGCCGGCGGCTTCATATCACCCCCTTCGCCCTCAGGCTCACATGCCCCTGCGTGCCGATGATGAGGTGGTCGTGGACCGTGATACGCAGCGGCTTGCCCGCTTCGACGATCGCGCGGGTCAGGTCGATGTCGGCGCGGCTGGGGGCGGGGTCGCCCGAGGGGTGGTTGTGGACGAGGATCAGCGACGCGGAGCCCAGGTCCAGCGCGCGGCGGATCACCTCGCGCACATGCACCGCCGCCTCGTCGATCGTGCCCTCCGACAACAGCTCGTCGCGGATCAGCATGTTGCGCGTGTTGAGATGCAGGACGCGCACGCGCTCCACGGCCGCATGCGCCATGTCGGCGCGCAGATAGTCGAGCAGCGCCTGCCAGCTCGCCAGCACCGGCCGCCGCGACACCTCCGCGCGCAGCATGCGCGTCGCGGCCGCCGCGACGATGCGGATCGCCGCCGCGCCGGAGTCGCCAACGCCCGACACGCGCGCGAGCGATTCGGGATCGGCCGCGAACAATCCGCCCAGCCCGCCGAACTCCCTGAGGAGCGCCTTGGCGATCGGCTTGGTGTCGATGCGCGGCATTGCGAGCATCAGCAGATATTCGACCAGCTCGTGATCGAGCAGCGCCTCGCCGCCGTGCCGGGCGAGCAGCCGCGCGCGCAGCCTGACGCGGTGGCCCTTGTGGTCTCCGTTCACGTTCGGGGCCAGGTCGGGTGCGCGCTCGATATCCGCCATTGCGTGAAGCGTAGGGCGCTCCCGGCGGATTTGCCAGCACCCGGCGTGCCCGCCTATGCCGCGGGCATGGCGGGTTCGCGTGACTGAAGGAGAGGGCATGGGGGAAGAGGACGCGCTCGTCGTCCCCCGCCGCCGGCCCCGATACTGGTCTCGACACCGGGCCAGGCGCCGCTTCGTGGGCGGCGCGGCCGCGCTCATGCTGCCCGTCGTGCTGGTCGTGGTTTGGGCCGAGCGGCGGCCGATCGCAACGGACGTCATCGACCGCTATCTGGCGCGGCGCGGCGTGGCGGCGCGCTACCGCGTCGCCGATCTGGGGACCGGGCGTCAGCGGCTGGTGGACGTCTCGCTCGGCGATCCGTCTGCTCCCGATCTGGTCGCCGACTGGATCGAGACGAGCACGCATGTCGGCCTGAACGGCGCGGGCGTGACCGGGTTGCGCGCGGGCGGGCTGCGGGTGCGCGCGCGCTGGACGGACGGGAAGCTGTCGCTCGGCAGCCTCGACCGGCTGCTGCCGACCTCGGCGGGCGGTCCGGTCCGGCTTCCGGCGATTGACCTCGACGTGGCGGACGCACTGGCGCGGGTGGAAACGCCGGCGGGGGCCGTCGCCGTGCGGCTGACCGGCCCCTGGGAAAAGCCGCGCAAGACGCCCGAACTGGCCGGCTTCCTGCGCTGGCTCG
>CAHJXE010000241.1 GCA_903644085.1 Hyphomicrobiales bacterium | reverse complement strand
GCGATCCGGACCCGCTTCAGCCGGCGCAGGTCCGCGTCCAGCACCTCGAACTCGAGCCCGGCCGGCCCGTCGAAGCGCTCGCCCAAGGCCGGGACGCGCCCCGCACGGGTCACGATGAGGCCGCCCAGCGTGTCGACATCGTCCGCTTCGGCCGCCTCCATCAGGTCCATCCCGAGCGCGGCCGAGACCTCCTCGATCGGCGCGCGCGCGTCCACCAGGAGCCCGCCCCCGTCCTCGCGCACGATCATGTCGGCCGTCTCGTCGTGCTCGTCCTCGATCTCGCCGACGACCGTCTCCAAGAGGTCCTCGATCGACACGAGCCCATCCGTCCCGCCATATTCGTCGATGACGAGCGCCATGTGGGTGCGCGAGGCCTGCATCCGGATCAGGAGGTCGATCGCGGGCATCGATCCAGGCACGAACAGGACCGGCCGCAGGATGTTCGCGGAGGCGAGCGTCGCGCTCATGTCGACGCGCGCGAGGTCGGGCGCGGGTTTGCCGCCGCCCTCCGGGGAAGGGCCGCCCATGCTCTGCGCCGCGATGAAATCGAGGAAGTCGCGGATATGGATCATGCCGAGCGGCTCGTCGAGCGACTCGCCGTAGGTCGGCAGACGCGAATGCCCGGCCTCGTGGAAGTACCCGAGCAACTCGCCGAGATCGGTATCGATCGGCACCCCGGCGATGTCGGCGCGCGGCACCATCACGTCGCCGACCCTCACCCGGTTGAGACCGAGGACGTTGCGCAGCAGCGCCCGCTCGGCCGGCGTCAGGTCCTGGGACTCGGCCTCAGCCAGGACCTCCTGGAGGTCCTCGCGCCAGGAATCGCGCGACCACGCGCTGAAGCGGTGGATCAGCCGTTCGAGCCAGCCTTCGCGTCCGCCGGACGTCTCGCCGTGCCTGTCATCCGCACGCGGATCGCTCATCGCTCAGGCGGCCCGCACGGGCGCATTGGGCACGCTGTCCCGGTAGGGGTCCGCGATGCCGAGCCGCGCGAGCGCCGAGACCTCACGCGCCTCCATGGCGTCCGCCTCGGCGGGGTCCAGATGGTCGTGCCCGAACAGGTGCAGCACGGCGTGGACCACGAGATGCGCGACATGGGCGGCGAGCGGCTTGCCGTCGGCCTCCGCCTCCCGGGCGACGGTCTCGTAGCCCATCGCGATGTCGCCGACCGCACGGGGCTCGCCCGGCATGGCGGGGCCGTCGGACGGGAAGGAGAGGACGTTCGTCGCCTTGTCTTGCCCGCGCCAGAGCCGGTTCAGCTCGCGTATGGCGACGTCGTCGGTGAGGAGCAGCGTCGCCGATACGGGCTCGCCCGGCGCGTCCGGCACCTCCGCGAGCGCGGCCTCGGCGGCAGCCTGCGCGAGCCGGTCCAGCCCTCCGTCCCAGTTCCCGCCGTCCGTCACGGTCTCGATCACGATCACGGGGCCGCGTGTCCCCCCGTGCGCGAGGCCGCATCGTAGGCCGTCACGATGCGGCGCACGAGGTCGTGGCGCACGACGTCGACGTCGCGGAACTGCACGCGGCCGACCCCCTCGACCCCGTCCAGGATACGCAAGGCTTCCGTCAGGCCGGACTTCTGGCCGGACGGCAGGTCGATCTGGCTCGGGTCGCCGTTGACGATCATGCGCGATCCCTCGCCGAGGCGCGTCAGGAACATCTTCATCTGCATGGATGTGGTGTTCTGAGCCTCGTCTAGCAGCACGACGGCGTTCGCGAGGGTGCGCCCGCGCATGAAGGCGAGCGGCGCGACCTCGATCATGCCCGTCTGGAGTGCGCGCTCGACGTGACGGCCCTCCATGAAATCGTGCAGCGCGTCGTAGATCGGCCTGAGATACGGGTCGACCTTGTCGCGCATGTCGCCCGGCAGGAAGCCCAGCCTCTCGCCCGCCTCGACGGCGGGCCGCGACAGGATGAGGCGCTCGGCCTGCCCGCTCTCGAGCAGCGAGACCGCGTAGCCGACCGCGAGCCAGGTCTTGCCGGTGCCGGCCGGCCCGTCCGCGAAGACGAGTTCGTGCTTGCGCAGGGCCCGCAGGTAGGTGTCCTGCGCGGCGTTGCGGGCGCGCACCACGCCGCGCTTGCGGGTCGCGATCTGGTCGAAGGTCGGGCGCACGGCCGGGGCGGCGGGCACGGCCGGGAACAGGATGCCCTGCATCGCGCTCTCCTGGATCGCCCCGTCCACGTCGCCCAGCGTCAGCGCGCCCTCCAGCCGGACGCGCTCGTAGAGGCTCTCCAGCACCCGCCGGGCGCGCAGCGCGAGGTCGGGTGGCGCCTTGATGACGACCCGGTTGCCGAGCGCGTTCAGCGTGATGCCGAGCCGTCGCTCCATATGCGCGAGGTGCTGGTCGTAATGGCCGAAGACGAGCCCCGCCAGACGGTTGTCGTCGAAGGTCAGCGCGATCTCCGCCGATTCCTCGACCGCCGCCTCACGGGTGGCGACCGCCGTGCCCGAACCCGGCGATGTCTTCATCATGCGGCCGCGACCATCGTGTGAGGGGTATCGTGTCCGACGGGTTCGCCGAAGATGGAGTTCGGGCCGAGCGCCGTCGCGCGCACCGGCACGACGTCGCCGACCGCGGCCTCGATCCCGCTCGTCTGCACCGCCTGGAGGTAGGGAGACTTGCCGGAGAGCTGGCCGGCATGGCGGCCCGGCTTCTCGACGAGCACGTCGACCACGCGCCCGAGCGTCGCGCGGTTGAAGGCCTGGCGGTCGGTCTCGAGCCGCTCCTGCAACCGGGCAAGCCGCTCGCTCCGCACCGGTTCGGGCACCTGGTCGGCCATCTCGGCCGCGGGCGTGCCGGGGCGCGGGCTGTACTTGAAGGAGAACGCCGCCGCGAACCGGACCTCGGCGGCGAGCCGGAGCGTGTCGGCGAAATCGGCCTCGCTCTCGCCCGGGAACCCCACGATGAAATCGGACGAGATCGCGATGTCGGGCCGCGCCGCCCGGACACGCTCGATCACCTGCAGGTAATCCGCCGCGCGGTGCTTGCGGTTCATCGCCGCCAGGATGCGGTCCGATCCCGCCTGAACCGGGAGGTGGAGATAGGGCATCAGCTGCGGCACGTCGCAGTGCGCGGCCAGGAGATCGTCCGACATGTCGCGCGGATGACTCGTCGTGTAGCGGATGCGCGCGAGGCCGGGGATCAGCGCCAGCCGCTCGACGAGCCCGGCGAGCGAGGCGGTCCGCCCGGCGGCGTCGAGCCCGTGATACGCGTTGACATTCTGCCCGATCAGCGTGACCTCGCGCACGCCGGCCTCGACGAGGCGCGATGCCTCGTCGACCACCGCCGCGACCGGTCGCGAGATCTCTGCGCCGCGCGTGTAGGGTACGACGCAGAAGGTGCAGAACTTGTCGCAGCCCTCCTGGATCGTCAGGAAGGCCGTGATGCCGCGCGAGCGGATGCGCTCCCGCGACTGGGCCGGCAGAGCGCCGAACTTGTCGGCGTCCGGGAACTCGGTGTCGACCGCGTGCCCGGTCTCTCGCGCGATCCTGAGCAGGTCCGGCAATCGATGGTAGCTCTGGGGGCCGATGACCGCGTCGACGACCGGCGCACGGCGGATGATCTCCCGGCCCTCCGCCTGCGCGACGCAGCCCGCCACCACGATCGTGGTGTCGAGGCCGTTGGACCTGCGCTGTTCCTTCAGCTCGTTGAGGCGCCCGAGCTCGGAATAGACCTTTTCGGCGGCCCTCTCGCGGATGTGGCAGGTGTTGAGGATCACGAGATCCGCGTCGTCCGCGCCGGAGGTCTCGGTATAGCCTTGTCCGACCATGACGTCGGACATTCGCGCCGCGTCGTAGACGTTCATCTGGCAGCCATACGACTTGACGAACACCTTCTTCACGACCGAACCGAACCCTCCCGACAACGTGGCGCTCTCAGTCATAGTCGCTGCGGGGGTCCAAGAGAATACCCGTCCGGCGTCAATCCGGCGTGATAGGCTCCCTGCGGCCGAGCATCGCTGTCCTGCGGGCGTCGCGGATCGCGCCCTCGGCGGCTTTCGCGGCGCGCTTGCGATCGGTCTGCGGGCCGAACGGGATCGGGTCGCCCCAGGTCAGCGTGACATCGAGCGGCCCCCCGCGCACGAAGTCGAGGACGTGCGGCACGAGCTCCATGTCGCCGTACCAGGCGAGCTCGGGCATCTCGCGGCGCGTCACGGGCAGGCCGTTGCGCCGCGCATACGCGACGGCGAGCGGCTGAAGGAGGATGCGCCCGCCCGGCGCACCTGCCAGCGCGGCGCGGGCCGCCCCGACGAGCGAGGAGCGGAACGGGAGGACCCGGATGCCGTCGCCTGTGGTCCCCTCGGGGAAGAGCACCACGACCTCGCCCTCCGCGAGGCGCTCCGCCACGCGCGCGTTCACCTCGGCGGTCGCGGCCTTGCGTGTCCGGTCGAGGAAGATGCAGCCTTGCCGCCGCGCCAGGTAGCCGAAGACCGGCCAGGCGGCGATCTCCTGCTTGGCCACGAAGGCGAGCGGGAGCGCGCCCGCCATGACCGGGATGTCGATCCACGAGACGTGGTTCGCGAGAACGAGCGTCGGCACGCCCCGCCGCGGGGGCGCGCCCCGCACGCTCACCCGAATGTCGAACAGCCACAGGAACAACCGGTGGAGCAGGGGCGGTATGTCGCGCGCCCGGCCGAGGCGGAGCCGCCGTGCGGCCGCCTCGACGGACGCGAGGGTCGCGAACGCGAGGGTCATGACGGCGAGGCGGGCCGCGAATCCGGCACGCGTCATCCGGGCTCGGCCGGTCCGGATGGCCGCAGCACCCGCGTCATCGAGACCGCGGCGGCCCGCGTCCCGTCCGGTCGCGCGTAGTAGCCCGGCCGCATCCCGGATTTGGCGAAGCCGAGCCGCGTGTAGACGGCGAGCGCCGGCGCGTTCCCCTCCTCGACCTCCAGATGCACGGTGGCGGCGCCCGCATGGGCGAGCGTCTGGAGATGGTGCGCGAGGAGCGCGCGACCGTAGCCGCGCCCGCGCACCGCCCGCGCCATCGCGAAGCTCAGGATCTCGGCCTCGTCCACCGTGACGCGCGACAGCGCGAAGCCGGAGGGCTGCGGGTCGCGCCCGATCAGGAGCCCGTCGAGGCGGATGCCCCGGTCGAGCAGGAAATGGGAGAACTCGTCGGCGCTCCAAGGCCGTGCGAAGGCGCCCGCGTGGATCTCCGCCAGGCGCTCGGCGTGGCTGTCCGACAGGGCCGCGATCCTGGCCTGTCCCCGCGGCGAGAGGCCGATCCGCTCCAGCCAGTGCATGGCGTCAGGCGCGCGCGAGCCGCGCCCCGTCCTGGGGCCGGGCATCCGGGGCCGCGAGGTAGAACGGCTTCGGCAAAGCCTCGTCCGGCTCCGCGGCGGCGCCGAGCCGCGCGATCCAGGCGAT
>CAHJXE010000240.1 GCA_903644085.1 Hyphomicrobiales bacterium | reverse complement strand
GGGCCGAGACGCGCTCGCGCGGACGCGAACCCGCTGCCGGCTCGTCCGTGGGCGCGTCCATATGGTCGCCTACTCGTCCTCGCCCGCGCGGCCGAGGATGCCGAGCCCTTTCGTCAGCCGCTCGACGCGCTCGGCCGCCTGCACGAGCGTGTCGGCCAACACGCGCTCGGCCTTGTCGGCGCGTTCCGCGTTCGCCGCCATCACGGCCTTGACCGCGGTGATCTCGCCCTCCAGCGCCTCGATTCGGCGGCGCGTCTCGGCGAGCTCGTCCGCCACCATCAGGGCCGCCATGACGTGGAGCCGCATATCGCCGATCTCGCCGAAGCTCGAGCGCATCTCGCCGATCTTCGCGTCGAAGGAGGAGGCGAGCGCGGAGAGGTGCGCCTCCTCGCCGTCGCCGCACGCCATGCGGTAGCTGCGGCCCGCGATCGTGACCTGCACATGCGCCATCGCTCAGGCTCCCGGTTCCGTGCGGTCGGCCCGGCCGAGCACGTCGCGGATCGTCCCGATCGCGCCCTCGACGCGGCGCTCGACATGGTCCGCCGCGGCCTCGACCTGTGCGACCCGCGCGGCCGCGCTCTCAAGCTCGGTCGCGAGCCGGGCTCGGTCGTCCTGCATGACCTGCAACTCGATCTCGAGGTCGCTGCGCATGGCGTCGCCGTCCAGGCGGCGACCGAGCGTCGTCTCCAAGTGACCGAGCGCGGTGTGGAGGCGCCTCATGGCGGCGTCGAGTGCGGGCGACATCGGGGCTCTTGGGTGCGTCGGCCGGACATTAGATCGTCCAGCCACCAGGGGAAATCCCAGGGCTGTGGAAAAGCCCCAAGGATTCAACGCCTTGTCCACGAATCCCGCGAGCGGACGCGAGCGGGGTGGCGACCTCGCTCCGCCGCCCTTGCCTTGACCCCCGGCGACCGATCGGGGAAGACGGCGTGTCCGGCGTCGCGCCGGTTTTTTTTCGCCGTCGGGATGAGGGCCTATGGCCAACGTGTGCGTGGTCGGCGCCCAATGGGGCGACGAGGGCAAGGGCAAGATCGTCGACTGGCTGTCCGAACAGGCCGACGTGGTGGTCCGCTTCCAGGGCGGTCACAATGCCGGGCATACCCTCGTCATCGACGGGCGCGTCTACAAGCTCTCGCTCCTGCCGTCCGGAGTCGTGCGGGGCGGCAAGCTCTCGGTCATCGGCAACGGCGTCGTGGTCGATCCCTGGCACCTGGTCGAGGAGATCGAGGCGATCCGCGCGCAGGGGGTCGACATATCACCGAAGACGCTGCGCCTCGCCGACAACGCGACGCTGATCCTGCCCCTACACCGGGAGCTCGACCATTTCCGGGAGACCTCGAATTCCGGCCTGAAGATCGGCACGACGAAGCGCGGCATCGGGCCCGCCTACGAGGACAAGGTCGGGCGCCGGGCGATCCGCGTCATCGATCTTGCGGATGCGGCCGCACTGGAGCGCAAGGTGGAGCGGCTCCTCGCGCACCACAACGCGTTACGGCGCGGTCTCGGCATCGGCGAGGTGGAGGCGGGCGCGCTCGTGGCGGATCTCCTCGCCATCGCGCCCAAGGTGCTGCCCTACGCGGATACGGTGTGGCGGCTCCTCGACGCGGAGCGACGCGCCGGCCGCCGCATCCTGTTCGAGGGCGCGCAGGGCGCACTCCTCGACGTCGACCACGGCACCTACCCGTTCGTCACCTCGTCGAACATCGTGTCGGGCCAAGCCGCGACCGGCTCGGGACTCGGACCCCGCGCGGTCGGCACCGTGCTCGGCATCGCGAAGGCCTACACGACGCGCGTCGGCGAGGGGCCGTTCCCGACCGAGCTCTTCGACGAGACGGGCGAGATCCTCGGCACGCGCGGGCGCGAGTTCGGGACCGTGACGGGGCGCAAGCGCCGCTGCGGCTGGTTCGACGCGGTCCTGGTTCGGCAGACCGTCATGACGTCCGGGATCGACGGGATCGCGCTGACGAAGCTCGACGTGCTCGATGGCATGAGCGAACTCAAGGTCTGCACGGCCTACCGGCTCGACGGGGAGACGATCGACCATCTGCCAGCGGGGCAATCGGCGCAGGCGCGGGTCGAGCCGGTCTACGAGACCGTGGAGGGCTGGGCCGCATCGACCGCGGGCGCCCGCTCCTGGGCCGAGCTGCCCGCCGAGGCAGTGAAATATGTGCGTCGAATCGAGGAGTTGATCGGCGCGCCCGTCACCGTACTCTCGACCTCGCCGGAGCGGATGGACACGATCCTCGTCAAGAACCCCTTCGAGTCCTGACCGGCCCGCACGGGATACGTCATGGCGGATTATTACCCTCTCCTGGCCAAGGCGGTCGGCGCCGCGGAGCCGCATGCGGATGCCCGCCAAGCCGTCTTCACCCGCGCCCGCGATGCGCTCGTCACGCAGCTCAACTCCCTCGATCCGCCGCTCTCCCCGGCAGAGATCGGGCGTGAACTGCGCGACCTCGACGACGCGATCCGCCGGGTCGAGGACGAATCGGCAGCCGAGCCGCCGCCACCCGATCCCGCGATCGAGGAGCATCCGGCGCCACAGCCGCTCGTCGCCGAGCGTCGGCGGATCGACCAGCCGGCCTTGCGCAGAGGCGGACGCAGCCGTCCCTGGGGCCTCCTCGCGCTCCTGAGCGTGATCGCGGTACCGGTCGCCGTCGTCGCATGGATACGGCGCGACACTCCCGTGCCCACCCCATCTGCCCCGATCATCGCGCGTGAGGTCCCGGCCGCGAACCACGAGACGCAGCCCAAATTCGCGGAGCGGGTCGGGCGCGCGGCGTCGGCCGCGAGCCCGCCGAGCGCACGGCCGCCGACGCCAGTCTCACAGCCTGTTCAAGCCGTACGTCCCGCGATCCCTGCTCCGGCGGTGGGGGTCGAACCGCAATTGGCGGTCGCCCAGCGCGCGATCCTGATCGAGAACAGTTCCTCCGATGCACAGCAGTCGCAGACCACGGTCGGCCGTGTGCTCTGGCGTATCGATACGTCGCCCGCGTTCCTGGGGCAGCCGCCCGACACGGTCGTCAAGGTGGATGCCGAGGTGCCGGATGCCGGCCTCACGCTCAACCTGACGATGCGGCGAAACCGCGATAGCGGTCTGCCAGCCTCCCACATCCTGGAACTGTCCTTCACGCTCGCCGGCGACCAGCCGCGGGTCGTGCGGGACGTCGCGCCGCCCGAGATGCGCCTCGACGAGCTGACACGCGGCCTCCAGCTGAAGGCTCTTCCCGTCCCGGTGAAGCCGAACCTCTTCATCGTGGGCCTGTCCGACCTGAAGGCCGACCTCGACCGCAACCTCGAACTTCTCTCGAAACGCAACTGGCTGGAAATCCCCATCCGGTTCGCTTCCGGCCAGCAGGCCGTGCTCCTGCTGAACAAGGGCGTCCAGGGCGACCGCGTCCTTGCCGACGCGTTTCGCCTCTGGGGGCAGTCGCCGCCTTGAACCGCGCCTACGCCGTCGCGGCCTCCAAGGCAGGCCGCCCGGCCTCACGGACCGCGAGATTGCGGCGCACCGCGTCCTGCACCTTCTCGAAGGCCCGGACCTCGATCTGACGCACACGCTCGCGCGAGACGCCGAACTCGCCGGAAAGATCCTCCAGCGTCATCGGGTCGTCCGCAAGGCGCCGAGCCTCGAAGATGCGCCGCTCGCGCGGGTTCAGCACGTCGAGCGCGTCGCGCAGAGCGGCCAGCCGGTTCGACCCCTCCTGGGCGTTCGCGAGCACAGTCTCCTGAGTCTGGCTGTCGTCGACGAGCCAGTCCTGCCACTCGCCCTCTCCCTCCTCGCGGAGCGGCGCGTTGAGCGACACGTCCCCACCAAGGCGGCGGTTCATATCCACGACGTCCTGCTTCGTGACGCCGAGGCGGGTCGCGATGTACTCGACCTGATCGGGCTTGAGGTCGCCCTCGTCGAGCGCCGAGATCTGTCCCTTCGCCTTGCGCAGGTTGAAGAACAGCTTCTTCTGGTTCGCGGTCGTGCCCATCTTCACGAGCGACCACGAGCGAAGGATGTATTCCTGGATGGCGGCCTTGATCCACCACATGGCGTAGGTCGCGAGGCGGAAGCCCTTGTCGGGATCGAAGCGCTTGACGGCCTGCATCAGGCCGACATTACCCTCGGACACCACCTCGCTGATCGGCAGGCCGTAGCCGCGATACCCCATGGCGATCTTCGCCACGAGCCGGAGGTGGGACGTGACCAAGCGGTGCGCGGCATCCCGGTCTTCGGTCTGTTGCCACCGCTTGGCGAGCATGAACTCTTCCGTCGGTTCCAGCATGGGGAACTTGCGGATCTCGTTCAGGTATCGTGAGAGTCCTCCCTCGGCGGAAAGGACCGGAAGTGCCGCAGCCATAGAGCCTCCTTGGGCCTCCATCGAGGCAAGCCCGCGCGATCCCCTTCGGCAACCGCGACCACATGATATGGTAAGCGCGACCGTGGCCGAAAAGGGGCGTCCGCGTCCGGCATCGTGCCTCGCGCCATCCAACAACGCGGCTCGCGCCCGTTTGGTGTCAGCCCGGCGATCAAGTTGTCGTGCGGCCCGCGAGCGCGGCATGAAGCGCCGCGAGATCGTCGGGCAGCGGGCTGTCGAACCGCATCGGCTCGTCCGTGACCGGATGCGCGAAGCTCAGCAGCGTCGCGTGCAGCGCCTGTCGGCCGAGCCGGGCGATTGCGTCCTGCGCGGGGGGCGCGAGCAGGCTGCGCTTGGTGCGAAACCCCGAGCCGTAGACCTCGTCGCCGATCAACGGGTGCTTGATGTGCGCGAGATGCACGCGGATCTGGTGCGTGCGCCCCGTCTCCAGCGTGCAGCGCACCAGGCTCGCCGCGACCTCCGCCGGCCCCGCCTCGCCGTGGGCTGCCAGGAAGGTCTCCTCGACCGCGTAGCGGGTGAGCGCCGCCCGGCCGCGCTCCTCGGACACGATCGCCATCTTCTCGCGGTCGCGGGTGCTGCGCGCGAGCGCCGCCTCCACGGTGCCCCGTGTCGGGTTCAACTCGCCCCACACGAAAGCGAGGTAGGCGCGCTCCAGAGGGCCCGTGCGGCCGTGATCCGCGAACTGGTCCGAGAGCCCGCGATGCGCGGCGTCGGTCTTCGCGACGACGAGGAGCCCGCTCGTGTCCTTGTCGAGCCGATGCACGATGCCCGGCCGGACCACGCCGCCGATGCCCGACAGGCTGTCGCCGCAATGGGCGAGGAGCGCGTTGACGAGGGTGCCGGTCGGGTTCCCGGCGCCCGGATGGACCACGAGCCCGGCGGGCTTGTCGATCACGAGCAGGTGGACATCCTCGTACACGACCCGGAGCGAGATCGGCTCCGCGCCGGGCTTGCCCTCGGCGGGCGGCGGCTCGGAGAGCTCGACCGTCGCGCCGGGCGCCGCCTTGGCGGAGGGGTCGAG
>CAHJXE010000239.1 GCA_903644085.1 Hyphomicrobiales bacterium | reverse complement strand
GACATCCCGCCGCTCGACCTCGCGCTCGCGGCCGAGGCCGGCCGCTCGGCCCGGCTCTGGCTGAGCCCGGTCGGCGACGTCGACACGGGCGGGGCCGGGTCGGAAAGCGTCATCGCGTACGCGCTCGACACGACCGAGCAGCGCCAGCTCGAGCAGCAATTCGCCCAGGCGCAGAAGATGCAGGCGATCGGCCAGCTCGCGGGCGGCGTCGCGCACGACTTCAACAACGTCCTCCAGGCGATCATCGGCTACTCGGACCTGCTGCTCGCGAACCACAGGCCGACCGACCCGTCCTTCCAGGACATCATGCAGATCAAGCAGAACGCGAACCGGGCCGCGAGCCTGGTGCGCCAGCTGCTCGCCTTCTCGCGCCGCCAGACTTTGCGCCCCGAGGTCGTGAAGGTCGGCGAGGCCCTGTCCGACCTCTCGCTTCTCCTCAAGCGGCTCTTGGGCGAGCGCGTCCAGCTGGAGTTGCGCCAGGGGCGCGACCTCTGGTTCGTCAAGGCGGACGTGAACCAGCTCGAACAGGTGATCGTGAACCTCGCGGTCAACGCGCGCGACGCCATGCCGGAGGGCGGCACGGTCACGGTCTCGACCGCGAACGTGGAGGCCGCCGAGGCGCGCCGCCTCGACCTCACCGGCATGCCGGCCGCCGACTACGTGCGCATCGCGGTCGCCGACACCGGCACGGGCATCCCGGCCAATATCCGCGACCAGATCTTCGAGCCGTTCTTCACCACGAAGGAGCTCGGCAAGGGCACGGGGCTGGGCCTCTCGACCGTGTTCGGCATCGTCAAGCAGTCGGGCGGCTTCATCTACGTCGATTCGACGGTGGGCGAAGGGACCGCCTTCTCGATCTACCTGCCGCGTTTCATACCCGAACCCGACACCGCGCCCCGCCCCGAGGCGCCTGTGGAGAAGCGCGCCACCGACATGACCGGGCGCGGCACGATCCTCCTCGTCGAGGACGAGGACGCGGTGCGCGCGGTTAACGCGCGCGCCCTCTCGGCGCGCGGCTACACCGTGCTCCAGGCCGAGACGGGCGTGGAGGCGTTGCGCGTCCTCGCCGACCATACCGGCCCGGTCGACCTCGTGGTCTCCGACGTCGTGATGCCCGAGATGGACGGGCCGACGCTGCTGGGCGAGCTGCGCAAGCTCTATCCCGACCTCAAGGTCATCTTCGTGTCGGGCTACGCGGAGGACGCCTTCGCCAAGCACCTGCCCGACGGCGAGGCCTTCAACTTCCTGGCGAAGCCCTTCAGCCTGAAGCAGCTCGTGGAGACCGTGAAGGGCGTGATCTCGGGGCGGTGAGAGACGATCGGATGCATGACATTATCGATTTCTGGAGTGGCGTTCCGGGCTCTTTTCAAATTCATCCGCGCGATGGGAAAGTCTTAGCCCGTGCAAAAAACCAATTTAGGCTAGAGAGTGGACCAAATCCGTATTTTGGTCCGCTTCGATCCGCGAAGGTTTTTGTTTTATACCTGTCGCCCGGCTTTCGAGACGACTATGATCTCTCATTTTTTCAGTTGGAGTCGGGTCAGAGTTATCTCTTTTCGCAACGGGAAGGCAATGCATGCTTGCCTTCTTCTGCTGATCATGAGCGGACCTATACATGGTGGTCGGCGCGTGTGCGCCAGTTCGGCGTAGACCCGGACAGCGTACGCGACGGGGTGGCGTTCCTGAATATCGGCGCCTATCGATCGAAGTCATTCAATGACTGGCCTCTGCTCGCGGCACTTCCGTCGAGTCGCGCAATGCTCGATTGGGCGCAGTCTTCGCTATTCCGTCGAGCCGAGCTTGGTGAGTGCGTTGTCGTGTGCTTGAGATCCGCTCGTCATTGGGGATTGTCGGTTCAGGAAGTACCGTTCGGAGAGGCTCTGTTCGCTCCGCCCGTTGGTATGAGCGGATTTATGCACAATGGTCCAGCACGCGCCTTGGTCGGAGCCGCAGTGAGAAGGGCTCTGTCGAAGTGACGTGCCCGATCGAAAAACCTCTTGCGAGATGAGAACAAAACGGGTACACACGGATTGGGTCGTTTGAGTTCGACACCTGCCCCTGCCATAAGGACCGCCCCATGTCGCAATCAGCTCTCCGGCTGGTGGAAAGCCCTTCGATGGATCCGTCCAAGACTAAGGCGTTGGACGCCGCCCTCTCGCAGATCGAGCGCGCCTTCGGCAAGGGCTCGATCATGCGGCTCGGCAAGAACGACAAGATCGCGGAGGTGGAATCCGTCTCGACGGGCTCGCTCGGGCTCGACATCGCGCTCGGCGTCGGCGGCCTGCCGCGGGGACGCGTGATCGAGATCTACGGGCCGGAATCCTCGGGCAAGACGACGCTGGCGCTCCACACCGTTGCCGAGGCGCAGAAGAAGGGCGGCGTGTGCGCCTTCGTGGATGCCGAGCACGCGCTCGACCCGGTCTACGCCCGCAAGCTCGGCGTGAAGCTCGACGATCTCCTGATCTCGCAGCCCGATACCGGCGAGCAGGCGCTGGAGATCTGCGACACGCTGGTGCGGTCGGGCGCGATCGACGTGCTGGTGGTCGATTCGGTTGCCGCCCTGACGCCGCGCGCCGAGATCGAGGGCGAGATGGGCGACATGCAGCCCGGCATGCAGGCCCGCCTCATGAGCCAGGCCTTGCGCAAGCTGACCGCCTCCATCTCCAAGTCGAAGGCGATGGTGATCTTCATCAACCAGATCCGCATGAAGATCGGCGTCATGTACGGCTCGCCGGAGACGACGAGCGGCGGCAACGCGCTGAAGTTCTACGCCTCCGTGCGCCTCGACATCCGCCGCATCTCGACGCTCAAGGACCGCGACGAGGCGATCGGCAACTCGGTGCGCGTCAAGGTCGTGAAGAACAAGGTCGCGCCGCCCTTCAAGCAGGTCGAGTTCGACATCATGTTCGGCGAGGGCATCTCGAAGGTCGGCGAGTTGATCGATCTCGGGGTCAAGGCCGGCATCGTGGAGAAGTCGGGCGCGTGGTTCTCCCATGACAGCCAGCGCCTGGGTCAGGGCCGCGAGAACTCGAAGTCGTTCCTGCGCGAGAACCCGGATGTCGCGAACCGGATCGAATCCGCGTTGCGCCAGAACGCCGGCCTGCTCGCCGACCGCATCCTCGACACCGCGACCCCGACCGCCGAGGACCTGGACGAGGGCGTGGCGTAACGCATTGTCATTCCGGGCCGGCGAAGCCGGGCCTGGAATCCACGACCGGCGCGAGGCCGGCACTAGGCCTCGGCCGGCCCCGCCTTGCTCGACAACCCTCTGAGCCGTCACTAAGACCCGGCTTGGGGCCGGCGGACGGCCGCGCATCACGGGTCACTCGATGTCCGGCGTCAACGAGATCAGGTCCACCTTCCTCGACTATTTCGCGAGGAACGGTCACGAGGCGGTGGCGTCCTCGCCCCTCGTGCCGCGCAACGACCCGACCCTGATGTTCACCAATGCCGGGATGGTGCAATTCAAGAACGTCTTCACCGGCATCGAGAAGCGCCCCTACGACCGCGCCACCACCTCGCAAAAATGCGTGCGCGCGGGCGGCAAGCACAACGACCTCGACAATGTGGGCTACACGGCCCGGCACCATACCTTCTTCGAGATGCTGGGGAATTTCTCCTTCGGCGACTACTTCAAGGACCGGGCGATCGAGCTCGCCTGGACCCTGATCACGAAGGAGTATGGTCTCTCGCCGGACAAGCTCCTCGTGACCGTCTACGCCGACGACGAGGAGGCGGCCGGGCTCTGGCGCCGGATCGCGGGCTTCTCCGACGACCGCATCTTCCGCATCCCGACCTCCGACAACTTCTGGCAGATGGGCGATACGGGCCCCTGTGGGCCGTGCTCTGAGATCTTCATCGACCAGGGGCCGGCGCTGCGGGGCGGGCCGCCCGGCAGCCCGGACGAGGACGGAGACCGGTTCCTCGAGTTCTGGAACCTCGTCTTCATGCAGTTCGAGCAGGTCGAGCCGGGCCACCGCTTGCCGCTGCCGCGCCCCTCGATCGACACCGGCATGGGCCTCGAGCGCATGGCGGCGATCCTCCAGGGCGTGCACTCGAACTACGACACGGACCTGTTCCGCGCGCTGATCGACGCCGTCTCGCATGCCGTCGGCCGCGCGCCCGAGGACGCGACCCGCGCCTCGTACCGCGTCATCGCGGACCACCTGCGCGCCTCCTCGTTCCTCGTGGCGGACGGGGTGCTGCCCTCGAACGAGGGCCGCGGCTACGTGCTGCGCCGGATCATGCGCCGCGCCATGCGCCACGCCCAGCTCCTGGGATCCCGGGATCCCCTGATGTACCGCCTCGTCCCGGCGCTCGTGCGCGAGATGGGGCAGGCCTATCCGGAGCTCGTGCGCGCCGAGCCGATGATCGTCGAGACGCTGAAGCTCGAGGAGACGCGGTTCCGCCGCACGCTGGAGCGCGGTCTCGCGATCCTGGAGGACGAGACGCGCGACCTCGTGGCCGGCGCGAGGCTCTCCGGCGAGACCGCCTTCACCCTCTACGACACCTACGGCTTCCCCCTCGACCTGACGCAGGACGCGTTGCGCGCGCGCGGCATCGCGGTCGATACGGACGCTTTCGCGACCGCGATGGAGCGCCAGCGCGCGATGGCGCGCGCCGCCTGGGCGGGATCGGGCGAGGCCGCGACCGACACGATCTGGTACGCGGTGCGCGAGCGGGTCGGCGCGACCGAGTTCCTGGGCTACGGCACGGAGAGCGCGGAGGGCGTCGTGACCGCGCTCGTCCGCGACGGCCATGAGGTCGAGGCGATCGAGGCCGGCGAGAGCGGTCTCGCGGTGCTGAACCAGACGCCGTTCTACGCCGAATCCGGCGGTCAGGTCGGGGATGTCGGCACGCTCGCCGGGGGCGGGCTCAGCGCTCGCGTGACCGACACCGAGAAGAAGCTCGGCGACGTTTTCGTCCACCACGTCACGGTCGAGAAGGGCCGGCTCGTCGCCGGCGCGCCCCTCGAACTCGCCGTCGACGGCGCCCGCCGGGCGGCGATCCGTAGGCACCATTCCGCGACCCACCTGCTGCACGAGGCGCTCCGCCTCGTGCTCGGTGACCACGTGGCGCAGAAGGGCTCCCTCGTCGAGCCCGGCCGGCTGCGCTTCGACTTCAGCCACCCGAAGCCGATGAGCGAGGCCGAGATCGCGGCCGCGGAGGACATCGCGAACCGCCTCGTGCTGCAGAACGAGGCCGTCTCGACGAAGCTGATGGGCGTCGACGACGCGATCGCGGCGGGTGCCCGCGCGCTCTTCGGCGAGAAGTACGGCGAGGAGGTCCGGGTCGTGTCCATGGGCACGGACCGTGAGACGGGCCGCGCCTTCTCGATCGAACTCTGCGGCGGCACGCACGTCGCGCGCACCGGCGATATCGGGCTCGTGGCGATCCTGTCC
>CAHJXE010000238.1 GCA_903644085.1 Hyphomicrobiales bacterium | reverse complement strand
GCCGCATCGCTCGGGTACCATGCGGGGCTGCTCAGCCTCGCGGCCATGAGCCAAGCCGGCGAGGACGCGATCGTGGCCCATTGCGAGGCCGTCGCCCGCGAGATCCCGCTCGTCGGCTTCTATCTCCAGCCGGCGGTGGGCGGCGTCTCGCTCTCCGCCGGTTTCTGGCGGCGCTTCGCGGCGATCGACAACGTGGTGGCGATCAAGGTCGCGCCCTTCAACCGCTACCGCACGCTCGACGTGCTGCGCGGGATCGTGGCGGCGGGCGCCGAGGAGCGGATCACGCTCTACACCGGCAACGACGACCACATCGTGCTCGACCTCACGCTGCCCTTCGACATCCGCCACGAGGGCCGCACGATCCGCACCGGCTTCCGCGGCGGCCTCCTGGGCCATTGGTCCGTCTGGACGCGGGGCGCGGTCGCGCTCTTCGAGCGATGCCGGGCCGCCCGCGAGGCAGGAGGTCCGGACGCGGACCTCCTGGCGCTCGACGCGCGCGTGACGGATTGCAACGCGGCCTTCTTCGACGTCGCGAACGCCTTCCACGGCTGCATCGCGGGCTGCCACGAGGTGCTGCGCCGGCAGGGACTCCTGGAGGGGATCTGGTGCCTCGATCCGCAGGAAGGGCTGAGCCCGGGACAGCGCGAGGAGATCGACCGCGTGTTGGCCGACCATGCGGACCTGTCCGACGACGCCTTCGTGGCCGAGAATCTCGATCGTTGGCTCGCGTGACCACAGAGCCGTTCATCGCGCTCGCGAACGTCCGCAAAACCTACCGGACGGGCGGGCGCGAGCACCTCGCGGTGTCGGACGTCTCCATGACGGTCGCGGCGGGCGAGATGGTGTCGCTGGTCGGCCCGTCCGGCTGCGGCAAGACGACGGTTCTCAAGATGCTGGCCGGCCTCCACGCGCCCGATGCCGGGACGGTGAGGATCGGCAACGCGGCCGTCCCCTTCGACCCGGGCCGGGACGTCGGGATGGTGTTCCAGCAGGCGCTCCTGCTCAAATGGCGCACGATCCTCGCGAACGTGCTCCTCCCGGCCGAAATCATCGGCCTGCCGGTGAAGGCGTCGCGCGAGCGGGCGCGCGACCTGCTGCAGATGGTCGGGCTCGGCGGTTACGCCGACCGCCACCCCCAGGAGCTCTCGGGCGGCATGCAGCAGCGCGCCGCGATCGCCCGCGCGCTCGTGCACGACCCGAAGCTCGTCCTGATGGACGAGCCGTTCGGGGCGCTCGACGCCCTCACGCGCGACCAGATGAACCTCGAGATGCTCCGCATCTGGCGCGAGAGCGGCAAGACGATCCTCTTCGTCACGCACTCGATCCCCGAGGCCGTGTTCCTCGGCTCGCATTGCGCGGTGCTGACGGCCGGGCCCGCCCGGATGGCGCAGTACTTCGCGATCGACCTGCCGTTCCCGCGCACCATCGCGTCGAAGACGAGTCCCGAGTTCGGGGCCTACGCGCGCCGGATCTACGGCCTCCTCGGGTTCGACGAGGCCGCCTGACGCCCACCCCGTGCGTCAGGCGGCCATCCACCCCCCGTCGACGAGCAGGTTCTCGCCCGTGATGAAGCTCGCATCGTCGGAGGCTAGGAACAGAGCCGCGGAGGCCACGTCTTCGGGACGGCCGAGGCGCGGCCAGGGCGTGCGATGCTGGGAATACTCGATCCAGCGCGGCTCCGCCGCGCGACCGCCCTTTCCGGTCACGATCTTGCCGGGCGCGACCGCGTTGCAGACGATCCCGTCGGCCGCGTAATCGGCCGCGATCTGTCGCGTCAGGTAGACGATCCCGGCCTTCGAGACTCCGTAGGCGACGTCCTCGGGCGCGGCGATTATGCCGTGCTGCGACGAGATGTTGACGAGCCGGCCCCGCACCTCGCCCCGCGGCTCCTGCGCGCGCATCGCCCGCACCGCGGCCCGCGCCATCAGGAAGGCGCCGGTGAGATTGACGGAGATCACGCGCTGCCACTCGTCGAGCGAGCAGTCGGTCAGCGGCTTCCCGCTACCGATCGCGGCGTTGTTCACCAGGATGTCGAGCCGGCCATGCTGCGCGAGAGCGGCCGCGACGGCTGCCTCCGCGTCCGCCTCCCGGGAGACGTCGGTCGGGACGAAATCGGCCGCGATGCCGTCCGCCGCGAGCAGGGCGGTCGTCGGCTCCCCGCCCTCTCGCACATCCTGCGTGACGTCGCAGAGGACGAGACGCGCGCCTTCGCGGCCGAAGCGGAGCGCGATGGCGCGACCGATCCCGGACGAGGTGCCTGTCACGAGGGCGACGCGGTCTGCGAGGCGCATCACGGACCCTCCAGCCCGTCGAGCCAATCCAGGTAGTCGGTACAGGCGGCCGCGAGGTCGTAGCGATGGCGGAACGCCGTCTCGGCGAGAAGCCGCGCGTTCGAGATGGCCGGCCGGTCGGCCGCCATCCCGTAGCGGACCGTCGCCGTCTCGGGTGTGGCGACACTCCAGTCGAAGCCCGGGACCCGGTCCGACAGTAGCCCGCACCATTGCGCGACGTCGCTCACCGCAGGTCCGCCCACGTTGAGGACGGGGCTCCGCGCGCCGTCGAGGAGGATCGCGGCGATCGCCGCGCCGGCGTCGCGGGAATACAGCCAGTCCGAGTGCATCGCGCGCGGGAGCCGGACCGGATGGCCGGCGCGGGCGGCGTCCATCGCCTGACCTTGCGGGCTCATCAGGTCGCGCGCCCCGCTCCGGTGCTCCCAGGGTCCGAAGACGGCGCCGAGCCGGATCGCCGTGAGGTCGAGGGCGTAGAGTGCCGCGAGGCGGAGGGCCGCGCGCTCGGCCGCGAGCTTCGTGATCCCGTAGAGTGCGGCCGGGTCGGGCGGCGACGCGACCTCGTCATAGAGCCCGTCCGGCCCGGGCGGCGCGAAACCGTAGACGGCGACCGAGCTCAGGACGACGACCCGCGGCCTCGCGGACGCTGGTCCCAGCGCCCTCATGAGGGTCAGCGTGCCGCCGAGGTTGACTGCCGCGATGCCGGCCGGATCAGCCCGCTCGCGCGCCTCGTCGGGCGTGACGGCCGCCATGTGGAGCACGTGCGTCGGGGCGAGTGCGAGTCCGCGCGCGACGTCCTCCGGGTCGCGCACGTCGCCGATCACGGTCGTGGCGGCTCGCGCGACGGGCGTGTGCCGGTACGGTTCGGGGATGGGCGCGGGCCCGAACAGGACCACCTCCGCGCCGCGGGCGAGAAGCGCCTCCGCGGCCGCGAGCCCGACGAAGCCCGTGCCGCCCGTGATCAGAACCTTCGGCATCGATCAATGTCCCGTGGCGAGCGCCCGCCGCTCGAGCCGCGCCACCCAGCGGGCGAACGGCCAGAGGAGGGCGAAGAAGAGGAGGGATGCCGCGACGAGCGGCGTCGGGTTGTAGGTCTGCTCCTGCGCGACGCGCGCCGAGCGGAGCAGCTCCGGCAAGGAAACGAGCGAGGCGATGGAGGTCGTCTTGACGAGTTCGAGCGCGTTGCTGGCGAGCGGCGCCGTGACCTTGCGGATCGCCTGAGGCAGGATCACGTGGATCAGGACCCGCATGCGATGCAGGCCGAGCGCGGCAGCGGCCTCGCCCTGTCCCGGAGGCACGGCTTCGATCCCGGCCCGGAATATCTCGCCGAAATACCCCGTGTTGTTCAGCGCGATCGCCAGCACGGCCGCCGCGAAGGCGTTGAGGCGGAGCCCGAGGAACGGCAGCCCGTAGAAGATCAGCACGAGCAGCACGAGGACCGGGAAGGCGCGCAGGATGTCGATCGCCACGACCAGCATCCTTCTGACACCGGTCCCGGCCGTGCTGTAGGCGACCGCGACCGCGAGGCCGCTGGCGGTCGCGATCGGCAGCGTCACGATCGAGAGAAGGATCGTCAGGCCGAAGCCCTGCAGCAGCAGGGGATAGACGCGGACCAGCGAGTCGAGGTCGGCGAAATTGTCGATCAGGTCCTGCACGGGGTCAGCCGGCCCGGGCCACACGCCGCTCCAGCACGCGTGAGAGCGCGACGAGCGGGATGAAGAACAGGAGGTAGAGCGCGGCCGCGAGCGTGAGCGGCGAGGGGTTCGCCATGATCGCCATCGCGCTCTGCGCGCTCCCGAGCGTCTCGGGCAGGGAGACCGCCGTCCCGAGCGCCGTCCCCTTGGTGATCGCGATGGCGCGGTTGGTGATGAGCGGCGTCGCGAGCCGCACGGCCTGCGGCAGGACGACGAGGAACAGGAGCGGCACGGGGCGTAGCCCGAGCGCACGCGCCGCGTCCCACTGCCCCGGCGGCAACGCCAGGATCGCCGACCAGATGATCTCGGCCGAGAAGGCGGCCAGCACCGCGCCGAGCCCCAGGACCACGGTCACGAAGGGCGACAGCGTCACGCCGAGATACGGCATGCCGAAATACAGGAACACCAGGATGACGAGTTGCGGCAGGGTCCGGAACAGGTCGACATAGATCGCGATGGCGATGTCGAGCGGCCGGATCGCCGCGCACCGAAGAAGCGCGAGGCCGAGCCCGGCGGAGATTCCCACGACGATCGTCGAGAGTGAGACGAGCACCGTGATCCCGAAGCCGCGCAGGACTGCGGGCAGCGCCGCGGCGATGACGGCGCCGTTGAAGTAGTTCTCCGCGATGCGGTCCATCGCGGACGGGCGCGCTCAGCCGCTCAGGTGCAGGCGGCCTTGTGGGGCGTGTCGCTGTAACCCTTGAAGCCCGGCGCGCCGTAGCCCGGATAGACCGTGAGCGTCGGCGAGCCGGCCTGCGGCTCCTCGCCGTACCACTTGGCGTAGAGCGCCTTGAGGCTGCCGTCGCTCTTCATGCACTCGATCACCTCCTCGACCTTGTCGCGGTAGGCCTCGCTCTCAAGCCGGAACGCGTAGCCGAAGTTGCGGCCGTTGAAGTCCTTGAAGCCGACCTTCACGGCCTTGTTCTGGCTCGCCGCGTAGACGGTCGTCGGGATCTCGTTCAGCGCCGTGAAGGCGCGCCGCGTCAGCACGGCCTGCACCGAATCCGGGAAGGTGTCGTAGCGCTGCACCTCGAAGCCGTATTTCTCGGCGTTCGCGGTCGCCCAGGTGTCCGAGATCGTGCCGCGGTTCACCGCCAGCGCCTTGCCCTTCAGGTCCTCGAACCCCGCCATCTCCTCGCGCGCCCGCACCAGGAATCCGTTGCCGGTCGCGAAGAAAGGCTCCGTGTAGAGCATGCGCTCGGCGCGCTCGGCCGTGATGTTCAGCGGGTTCACGGTGAACTCGATGCGCTTGGCGAAGAGCGCCGCGAAGAGGCCGGAAAAGTTGACGTCCACGATCTCGACCGAGGGCCGGCCGAGGCGCCGGCCGACCTCCCGGATCATGTCGGCGCCAAACCCCTCGGGCCCTGCCGTCCCGCGCACCATCCAGGGCGCGACGCCGAAATCGGAACCGACGACGAGCGGCTTGTCGGCCGGGTGGTCGGCCTCCTGTGCCCCGGCGGGCGCCGCGGCGAGGAGCGCGAGGGC